>CAZSKE010000221.1:0-4700 GCA_964607325.1 uncultured bacterium
TTCATGGGCCGATTGATAACGCTTGGAAGGCTCTTTTTGGAGCGCCTTGAGGATCACCGCTTCCAGGGCTGACGACACGTTCGGGTTGATCTTCCGGGGAGGGATCGGGTCGTCCTTGAGTATCTTGTTGAGCAGAACCATGGCCACCTCGTCCACAAAGGGAAGCTGGCCGGTGACCATTTCATACAGAATCACGCCCACGGAATAAAGATCGGAAGCGGGAACCGGGTGGCCCAGCACTTGTTCCTTGGCCATGTAATAAAGCGTGCCGCCGATGCCCGCGCCTCCCTTGGCGCCTTGCGTCATGGTGGCGGTTCCGAAGTCCGTGATCTTCACTTTCCGGTCGGAGGTGAGGAGGATATTGCCCGGCTTCAGGTCGCGATGGATGACGTTTTTTTCATGGGCGTATTGAATAGCCGACAGGATTTGGGTGATGAAATCCACCACTTCGCGCAAGGTGAGGGTGTTTTCCTGCATGAGTTGGGCGAGGCTCTGGCCGTCCACGTATTCCATGACCATGAAGAAGATGTTCTCGGCTTTGTCCACGGTCAGGATCTGGACGATGTTGGGATGCGCCAGCGAAGCCAGCAGTTTGGGCTCGGCGATCAGGCGGGTGAAATCCTCTTTTTGGTTGTGGGGAATCTTGAGGGCGACCTGTTTGTTCATCCAGGTGTCCTCGGCGAGCCAGACGGTGCCGAAGGTGCCACTGCCCTTGATTTCGAGCAGTTTGTATTTGTCGATGAAACCCTGGAGCATGAGAACCCTTGGGCGTGGATGACCGCGTACCGAATGCAAACCCTCGAGAGTATTTTAACCAGGGAGGGCGTGGAGTTCACGGAGTTAAAGCCCCTTGTTTTCGGGGCGCATCCTAAGGCTTTATTTCTCGGTCCCCCGGGCCCGCTCGCGGCCCAGCAGGCGTCTTTTCCACGCCAGCCCCGCGTTGAAACCACCCAAGCCCCCACGGGAGGACGTCACGCGATGACAAGCCACAAGGGGGGGGACCGGGTTTCGGTTCAGGGCCTGTCCCACCGCCCGGCAACCCTTGGGTGTTCCCGCCCGGTGGGCCACCCAGAGGTAAGGGCGTGTTTCCCCCCGGGGAATCGCCCTCGTGACCGACAGGACTTTTTTTTGGAAAGAGGTCGGGAAGAAAAGATCCAGCGGTGGGACACGATGGGATTTTCCCGCGAGAGCCCTTCGTGATGGAAGGACGACGCGGGCCGGGACCCTGCGGGGGCGCCCGTCCAGTTTCGCGTCCGAAGGAAGGGCTCGACGAATGGCGCGAAACGCCCGGAGCTTGGAACGCCGGGGAAGGCATAGCGCGGAAAGACCCCGGGGGGTCCAAACGGCCGCGCACCAACCCAGGGGCGCGCGGAAAAAACCGAACGAACAATTCCTTGCGGGCCTTTTTTCCACTTGCGATCCTATCCTCGCGATGGCCCTCGTCCATCGCCCGTGGAAAAAAACGTCATCTTCCAGGCTTGGAGCGGACCGCCTACGGCCGGCCGCCGGTTTGCTTCTTCCCCTTCCGGTCCATCACCCAATCCAGCCCCTCGAGTCGCCAGACTTTAGCCAGGAAATAATACAATCCCCCGCCCGCGGCCGTCGGCAGGAGAAAATTCCAGAGACGGGAGCCTGGGAGATCGGCTCCGGACACGAAGCGCATCACGGCCCACGCGAGCGCCCCCATCAGCAAGGAGGCGGACAGGATTTTTCCGATTTGGGTCACGAGGCGTTTGACCTCGAGCGACACGCCGATCCGCCTCAACCCGAAAGTGAGAACGGCGAGGTTGGCGAAAGCTCCCAGGCTGGAAGCCAAGGCCAGACCCCAAAACCGGTACAGAGTTTCCTGGACGAGGAGGAACATGGAAAGGTTGAGGCCGGCGTTGACGATCATGCCGATCACGGACCCGGTCACCGGGCGACGGGTGTCTCCCCGTGCGTAATAAGCCGGTAGAAGGATCTTGTTGCAGGCGTATCCCGAAAGGCCGAGCGCGTAAAGGACGGTGGCTTGCGTCACATAACGGGTGTTTTCGGGGTTGAAGCGACCGTACTCGAACAAAAGCCGGCAGGCGGGCTCGGCCACGATCCAGATTCCCACCGTGCACGGCACCATCAGGAAAAGGCTTGTGGTGAGAGCCCGCTGGAGCGCTCCGGAGAACTCCCTCAGTTTTCCCTTGGCGGAAAGGCGGGACAGGAGGGGGAAGGTGACGGTGGCGACCGAAACGCCGAGCACCCCGAACGGCAGTTGGAATAGACGATTGCCGTAATAGAAATACGAGACGAAACCCGCCGCGAGGAAGGAGGCGAAGAACTGGTTGACCAGCAGGTTCACTTGCAGGACGGATTGGCTCAACACCGCCGGCCCCATGAGGCGGAGGATTTCGCGGATGCCGGGGTGATCGGGGGGCCAGGACCAACGGACGCGGATGCCTTCCCTTCCCGCCGAGGGGACCTGGACCAACCATTGAAGGAGGAATCCAAGGGTCATGGCCAGTGTCCAAAGTTGGATGTTCCTCAGGTCGCCTCCGGGTTCGGTGTCGCGCCAGACCGTCAGGAGAAGAACCCCCATCGCGATCTGGGTCAGGTTCATGAAAGCGGGGACGGAGAAACGATGGAGGGAATTCAACGCCCCCATCCAGAGAGCGGCCAGCGAGACGAAGAGCAGGGTGGGAAAGAGATAGCGGGTCAGAAGCACCGTCAGTTGGAACTTGTCGGGATTCACCGCGAATCCCTTGGCGATGACCCCCACCAATTGGGGCGCGAAAAGAATGCCAAGGGCCACCAAGGCACCGGTCACCAGGAGCAACAAGGTGAAGACCTGGCTCATGAGGTGCCAGGCCTCTTCCCGCTTCCCTTTTTCCAAACGAGCGCTCAAGGTGGGAATGAAGGCGTTGGAAAGGGCGCCTTCGGCGAAAAGCTCGCGCAACATGCTCGGGATTCGGATGGCCATGAAATAGGCGTCCGAAACCCAACCCGCGCCGAAGAGTCGGCCGTTCAAGTGGTCCCGCACGAAACCCGCCACCCGGCTGGTGGAGGTGGCCAGGGTCACTAGGCGGAAATGACCGCCTAGACCGTCGGATAGGCCTTCCTGGGTCGGTTTTCGGATCGGCTTGGCCAATGTTGACACTCCCAGCTTGATCCACTACGATACCCCGGCTTTCAAGACCGCCGGAGGAGCCTGCCGAATGCCGATTATCAAGTCTTCCATGAAGGACATGCGGCGCATTAAAGCCCGCACGACGCGTAATCGCGCCGAGAAGAGCCGTGTTCGCACCAGCGTCAAGGCGGTCCGAGCCGCCAAAACCCCGGAGGACGCCAAAGCCAAGCTTCGCGAGGCCATGAAGGCCATCGACAAAGCCTGGTCTCACGGAGCTCTCAAACGCAACACGGCCTCACGCATCAAGGCGCGTCTATCTTCCTACGTGGCCAAGCTTTCCAAAAAAGCCTGAGAATCCGTTTCGCGCGAGCCGCTTCCCTTTTGGGGAGCGGCTTTTTTTATGGGCCTCGCTTGGCGGCCGGAGACGGGCGAAGGATCCGGGCCGGCAGACCCGTGAACTCCCCGGCTGGGGGCTAGCGGTTGGATCCGGTGATCCTCTTCAACACCCACGCTTCCATCGCCCCGGTCTGCCCTGTTTTTCCCAAACGGCCCGTCACCGTGGCGGCTTGTAGCTCGATGAGTTCGCGCAACATGCCACGAAGTTCCCCCGCGTTGAAGCGCGCCGCCTGTTCCCAAAGGCTTTTAAGCCGGTAGGGATTGAGGCCCAGTTCCGTGGCGGCAAGCGGTTGGCTCAAGCCTCTCGATTTGAGAAGGGCCACCTTCAACAGTTCCCGGACCCGCTGGTACAGCAAGGGGGCCGCTCCCCGGTCTTCCCCCTCGTTCTCCCTTAAAAGACGCAAGGATTCCAGGCCGTTTCTTTTGCCGACGGCGTCCATGAGCTCGTAAGCGCCCTGCTCCGAGCTGGGCAAGGGAGCCGTTCGAAGGTCGGAGGTTTCGACATAAGTCCGGGGGCGAACAACGGTTTCGAGGGTGTCCAAGGCCTGACGGATGCAGGTCACGTCGCACCCGGTCCTGTCCAATAGCTCCTGGGCGGTATCCCTGCCGATCCTCAGTCCTCTTTCCGTGAAGCGCGCCGACACCCAGTCGACGGCCTTCCAGGGGGCCAGGGGGGAGCATTCCACCGACCAAGCGTTTTGTTTAAGGGCCGCGGAGGTTTTGGCGTCCTTTCGCCCGCCTCCCCCCAGGAGGACGAGAAAGTGTTCCTCCACAGGTGATCTCAAATAGGCGACCAAAGCGGGAGCCGAATCCGCGTTCAGGGCTTTTTGGGCGTTGAGAAACACGATGAGCTTTGGCTCGTGAAAAAGCGAGGGGGTTTGCGCTTCTTCCAGGGCTCCGAGCAGGTCTTGAGGCCCACCATCGATGAATCGAAGTTGACCCGTGGGGTAACGGGATCGGAAAGCTTGTTTCAGTCGGGAGAGGCCTTCGGCCTTGATGTCGTCCGCTTCCCCGGTGAAGATCACCAAGGGCGGGAGCGCTTCCTTCTTGCCCACGCGCGCCATGAATTCATCAAGATACAAGGAAGCCCTCGGCAGAATCAGGAATGAGCGGAACAAAGGTCCCGCTTCGTGGCGTTATCCGACCATGGGGTTGGTCGCTCATTGCTTTTTCGGCTGGATGGGGCTCAAGGGCCCCGTGGAGATGG
>CAZSKE010000222.1:0-4699 GCA_964607325.1 uncultured bacterium
GACGCGCTTCGCTTGCTCAGGGCGGGCCTCCCATTACGCTTTTCTCTATTGCTCTACTGCTCCAATGTTCAATTGCTCCGCCGATCGCACCGCGATCGGCCTCTTACCGCGTGTGTTTCAAAACGTTCTCGAATAGGTACACCAACACGACCGCGGCTATGTACCCTCCCGGGACAAGGGCCAGGTTCAGCCAGCCGTACCGGAAGGGCACATTGAGCCTTCTCTCAAGTTCCACCAGTTCCGGGTCCGCCCGCCTTCCCTTCATTCTGATGTAATCCTTGGCCGAATCGTCGCGGATGGAACCAGAAAACGGAAGCCCCCAGAAAGGGTAAACCGAGTCTTCCGAATTCGGGTCAACCAGTGCCAGGCGCTTTCGAAAACGCCTTGCGAGCCGTTCAGTCCACCAACTCTGGATAAGTAGCCGTAGGGCCGCAAGAACGGAGGTCAGCAGGCAAGCCAAAACCAGGGACAACTCCAGCATTTTGCGACCGGTCATGTTCTCAAGCATGGTTGATCTTCGGTTCTTCGCTATAGTGGACGCTTACAGAACCGATTCCCCCCAGAAAATCGAGAATCGGAAATGGACCCGTTCGACACGCTTCGCTTGCTCAGGGCAGCTGATCGCACCGCGATCAGCAGAGCAATTGAGCAGTCGAGCAGTAGAACAATAGAGAAGGGCTCAATTGCGGTCTACTGTTCAACTGCTCTACTGCTCAGAGGAGGCGGCCCGGTGGGCCGCCACGGAGCCTGCCATGAGCGACCAACGGGAGCCGAATGCGTTCGCCGCCTCTCAGGCCCCTCCGCCAACAGCCCACCACACCACACCAAGGGGTCAGGCCCCAAAATTCACAATTTGAGAATCGGCCCGTTCGACGCACTTCGTTTGCTCAGGGCGGGTCCATTCGACGCACTTCGCTTACTCAGGGCGGGTTTTCGCGTTTGAGTTCTACTGCTCTTCTTGCCGAAGGCCCTGTACCGTGGCGTAGCCTCTGGTACAGGGTCCATGGCTCCGATGACCAGCTTCCGCCAACTATTTTTTCAAGCCGATGACCGACAAGGGCGGGCCCGAAAGGGTGACCCGGAGCGTGTCGCCAAGGACAAATGGCGCGCACAGGGCGGGCCCGTCCACGTAGATCATGCCTTCGCGCATGTAGGAAACGATCTCCAGAGTCCGGCCCTTCCTCAGCACGCCCCGGAGCATACGACGGGGCCCGAATTTCTTCTCATACGGTTCCCGAACCACGTATTGGAAGACGGGTTTTTCCGGATGGAAGGTTTTACCCCCCGCCGAAAGGTTGGCCGCGGTGGAACCCGCCGCCGTGGAGATCCAAACCCCGCTCGACATCTGTTCCTCGTGACGCCCCCCCACGCCGATCGTGTAACGCGAAGTGGCGGCCGGGTTCTTGGAGGACACCAGGATGTCGTTCAAAACGGGCCATTTCATGGATTTGCCGTTGAGTTTCACGCTCAGTCGCGGCAAACGCGAAGGCTTGACGCGTCCCATGCCGTAAGCGTCCAACAAGGCGCCGAATTTCTCCACACGGCAACCGCTGAATCTCGCCACACTGCGTTCCGGATCCGAATGGACCCCCAAGACGGGAACCCGACGCGTCCAATGGGACGCATCCAGGAAAGTGCCGTCCCCACCCATCACCACCACCAAGCCGAATCGCCCGTCGGCAAACCCTTCGCGGGCCAAGTCCTGGCGGAGCGCCTCGACCACCTCGAGGCCCCGGGATCGAAGGGCGTCCTTCACGCGCGCGAGGGCGCCGTAATGGGCCCAGTGGCTTTTTTTCAAGATTTGGACGTATGGCTTGAAGTCGCGGCGACGCATCCAGGCCGTCGGGCCGGAACCCAGGCGATACCGGAGGTACGCGCTTCGTTTATAAACCAGGAGGACTCGTGCGGTCGGCATGGCATGCAGTATAACGGCAAACCGTCGTAAAGATGAGGCCGAACCCGCCCAGGCCGGGACAAGAAGGGCCTCAACTAATACCTTTTCTTGACCAAAAAGTTCAGCCTTTGAGCCAGAAAGGTCACAAAGAAAAACATGGATTTTGAGGTTTCAATCCGCTTCTCCGGCTTCGTGAACTGAATCCACCAAGGGGCTTATTCCACAAGTCCCCCTCACCCGGCCCCTCTCCCCGATGGGGCGAGGGGATCTCACGCGTTCCTCAACCGCCCCCACGGCACTGGCGGTGCGGCTCAATCCACAAGCCGCCCTCACCCGGCCCCTCTCCCCGATGGGGCGAGGGGATCTCACGCGTTCCTCAATAGAACTATCGCTCTCGAAAATCGTAAATAGACCCGTTCGACGCGCTTCGCTTGCTCAGGGCGGGCCTCCCATTTCGCTTTTCTCTATTGTTCTACTGCTCGACTGCTCAATTGCTCCGGTTAATCGCCCGCGCGTTATGAAGAAGACCCAAGTAATTTTATGTCGCTCATGAATAAAAAAAAGCCCCCGCGCTTCAAGCGCGGGGGCTTTGAAAACATCCGTTAGAAGTTAAAGGTATTCACCGCCATCCCTAGGTCGTCGTTGCATACCGTGTACAGGTGTCCATCCCCCGCCGCCAGCCCGTAAACGGAATAGAAGTAATGGTAATCCACTCCCACGATCCAAGTGGATAACGAGCTCAAGGCGTTGCCCAACGGGTCGAACTTGTACACGTTGCCGAAGGAAGCCACGTACAGGTTCCCCGCGGCGTCCACCGCCACGTCGCTCGGGGAGGCGATCTGGCGGACTTCGCGGAGATAATTCAGGTCGTTGTCGAAAACCTGGACGCGGTTGTTGTAGCCGTCGGCCACATAAACCCGCCCGGAGGAATCCGCGGCGACGCCCTGAACTTCGTGGAACTCGCCGGGACCGCTCCCGTACATGACCGCCCCCACTTCCCTGATGGGAGCGCCCAGGTAGTCGAACTTGCCCACCCCCTGGAACATGGTGGAATCGTTGTAGGACACGAAAACCTGCCCGACGTTGTCCACTCCGATCCCGACCGCGCGATGGGACAGGTTGAAGTAGCCGAGCGAGACCCCCTGGGAGCTGAAGGTCTTGACCTGGTAGGCGTTCTGATCCAGGGCGTACACGGTGGTAGGACTGCCCTTGCTGACCGCCACATCCACCAGGTTGCTGAAGGAACCCAAGCCGATGTTGACCGTGTTACCCGTAGCGTCGAGGGTCAGTACGGCGGGGACGCCCTGGTCGGCCACGTACAACCGGCCCGACCCGTCCAAATCCAGTCTCACGGGCGAAGTATATCCCACAGCGCGTTGGACGAGGTTCTGCGCCGGATCCGGGTAGAGGGCGTCGTTGCAGTTCATCTGGCCGCTCGAGGTCATGTCGAAGGCGTAATGATCCTTCCCGTCGTCGTTGTAACGGAAACGGAACCCGATGTAATCCCCGTAATCCTTGGCGCGTTTGGAAGCGACGATCAAGGCTCCGCCGCCCCCCGTGCCGACTTCAGTAATCTGCAACCAAACCAGGGCGTTCCGATCGGGTATCTTGATCCCGAAGATATCCCCGATGGCGATCGGCTTTTCGCCCTTCGCCGTGAAGGTATCCCAGTAAAACGTCGTTTCCTTCGAAATGCGGGGGAAATCCACCAGGTCGCCGTTTCCGAGATACACCACGCTCTCTTCCGTCGCGGTGGAAACCAGGGTGTTCTCATAGGAGGAGGTTTCGGGGAAAAACAGGTCACCGCTGACCGTGTCGCGGTTGTTCGTGTCGAAGGTCAAGTAATATTCCACCTCGGTATACCCCGAATAGCACGCGGAATCCAGGCGACCCATGCGCATCCTCACCGGGGTCAGTCCATCGACGTTCACTTCCTGGGCCCCGAGAAGCGTGGCGCCGTCGTTCAAGTAGTAATACCCCGTCGCGGTTATGTTATCCCGCGCGAAACACTCGACCGACACCAGATACTTGCCCGACACGGGCAGGGCGATCAGCACGGGAGGCGGCGTCATGTAAAATTCCTCGGTGCCGATCTCAAAGGAACCACGTTTCACCACGCCACCCGGCCCTTCCAGTCGGTATTTCACCGTAGTGACAAAGGGTTCGGTGAACTCCGCCGCGGCCTTGACGGCCTGTTGAATGGAGGCGACGTTCAAGCTGACCGCGGGCCCCCCCGCGCGAGGCGAGACAGGAGCGGAAGACTTCGAACAACCCCCCAGCCCGAACCAGAAGGCCGCCAGCAGGATTCCCGACGAAGCAAGCAGTTTTTTCACCATTGGTAACCCATCCCCGTCCCGAAGGACAACGCGTCGTATGTGATCGCCGTTAAGTTCATCGCGGCGTCGTAAGCGGCCTTGGAGTGCCGAATCCTGTCGTATCCGATGTGGTAGCGGGTGTAAAAGCCGCCTCCCATCTTCCACTTCAGGGCTTGCTCGCCCCCCACCATGGTTCCGCCCCCTTCAAACTGAGGAGAATCGTTCGATTTTTCATTCACGAAAACCCGTTTGATCCTTAATCCGGTGGACAGGCGGGTCTTGGCGCCCGCTCCGTATTCCACCCAAGGGTTGATCAGCAAACGGTTGCCGAAGGACTTCTGGTCCTCCCGCGCCAGGAGACCTTCCGCATCCAGGATCTCCGCCTTGCCATAAAGGGTGAAGGCGGCGTCCACGCCGATTTTGGAATTCGCGCCGCGTTCCCAACGCGCGGAGAACGTCGAGGCGGGAGGCGCCCTAAAGACAGCCCGGC
>CAZSKE010000223.1:0-4684 GCA_964607325.1 uncultured bacterium
CGCGCTACCCACCGAGACCCCGAACGCTGATTTGATCCTGGCCGAGTTCAGTGACAACCCCGACATTGTGGTTTCCTCGCCCGTCGCCGTGGCGGCCTCCGCGCCGACTCCGGATCCAACTGCCACCCCGATCCCCCCGGATTTCGACCCGGTGCCTGACACGGTCATGATGGAACCCGATCCGGAGAAGGAAGAGGCGAAGCTCAAGAAAAAAAGCCGCAAGCTGAAAGACGAGATCGTCGCCGAAGTCGTCCCGACGCCGGTGTCCATCCCCACGGATGAACCCGAGCCTGTCGTCGCCGAGGTCGCGGCCGTCCCCACCACCCCACCCGCCGCCATTAAAGTGGACACTTCCAGCATCGATCTCAATACGGACGGCCGGACCCGTGTTTCGTGGCTTTGGTGGTTGTTGTTGATCCTGATGACGGCCATCGTCGGTTGGTACTTCTGGGACAAGCGTAAAAACGAGGACCTCCACGGTCTTTCGGGCTCTCCCCTGCGACCCGCGCCTCCCTTGGGCGGACTATCCCCCGTGAGCGGTTATTACGCGAAGGGAAAAAACCGCGTTCGGAGGCTTTCCTCCTCCTCGAAGAAGAAACGGTGACTTTTCATGAAAAGGCCCTCAGGTTCGGGGGCCTTTTTTGTTTCCCCGAACGCGGCTTTCGGGAGATTTCCGGGTTGTTCTTCGCCTCCCGCGGGGCATAATGTTGCGAAAACCACTTTGGACGGCGTCCGTTGGCCACCATCAACCCCTATAAATCCAACAAAGACCTGGGCATCACCGATTATTACTTCATCGACCTGGTGCTCATGCTGGCTTCCTCGGTCAAAATCGACTTGGGCGAGCTTGTGCACCCCTATTACAAGGACAAGGAATCAAACCTGCCTCGGGCCCGCACCACCATCAACATGATCAACTCCCTCATTAAAAAAACGGCTGGCAACCTTAACACCGAGGAAAAAAAGGTCCTGCGCGAAGTGTTGGACGATCTTCAAAGCACCTACGTCGAAAAAGCCAAGCTCAACAAAGGAGGCGCCGCGAACCACCCCAACCCCGCTCCCGCCCAACCCTCGCGCCCCTATCTCCCCTCGACCCCACGACCTCTGGTCCCCCACCCCCCCAGTTCCAAACCCAACGTCAAGGAATGGATCGCTCTCGTCCAGCAAGAAATCGCCAAAAAGAAACAACAGGCGAAATAACAGCTCTCGACCGGGACTCTTCGCGAGAGACTGACGAAAGAAGACCGTTCATGGTTTTCAAACGCTTTGGGGCCTTTTTTCCCCTGATCGCCCTGTGCGCCCTTGTTTTCACCCACTGCGGACGCCCCATCGATGAAAGAGGACCCGTCCAACCCACCTTGCCCTCACCCACGAACACCGCGATCGCGTGCCACACTTTCACGCCCACTCCAACGTTAGCCCCGTTGACGGCCACTTCGACGATCACTTTCACCAGAACTCCCACCCCCACTTGGAACGCGCTCTCTCCCACTTGGATCTACACTCCCACTCCCACTTGGACATGATGTTGAAATGAAAAAGGGAGCCTCGCGGCTCCCTGGCCCACTCCTCTCCGAAGCCTCAAGCGCGAAAATCGATCCGACAGGCGCATGGGCTTTTTTCGAAAGAAAAACCAGCGTTTATCCCCAAAACGAGTCTAAGGAACGTCGGGGCGTCCCGGGCCAGGGGCGAAACATCGGAACGCCTATCCGCGCCACCCAAAGAAGGGTGTTTGTGTTCGAAAGACCCGAAGCCCTCATTAAGGAAGCCTCAAGAACCGGGCCATTCAAAAGCGCCGACTGGATTTGGGTCGCCCGTTGAAGCTGTTCCGCCATGAGAAGCAACCGCGCGGCGGCTCGTCCCGCCTCGAAAAGAGTCAAAGGATCCCTGTCTCCGGTGAGGATGAGGTAGGCGGGGGCCCGCCGACGGCCTAAAAGCGTGAGATAGCGGCGAGCGGCGTCCCGATGGGCTTCCCACGGATTGAACCTTTCCCGGAAAAGCAGTTTCAAGTGTTGCCATCGTGATAAACCGGCGTGCGCGTGAGGTATTCCGTCTCCCGCGCGATCATCGTCCCTCAGCCAGGCGGCCACTTCCCCAAGCCGAGTCGGGTCATCCTCGGCGACTTGGCCGGCCGAGCGAAGGGCCGTCGCCAAGCTCTCGGCGCGCTCCCCTTCGATCAGATGAAAGGCGGGCCGTTTTAAATCGTCCACGGACATCCTCAGGCGATCCCGGTGAAGATCCGACAACCCCTCCGAGCTGAAAATACCCCCGTGCTCGTCCCGGGTGGCTAGGCAGGCGAAAAGAGGATTCGGCTCGGAGAGATCCGTTTGGGGACGCAATCGGGCAAGGCAGGTTTCCCCATCGGGGCATCGCCAGTCGACTCGGCACCCCATCGCGGAAGCTGAAAGAAGGAGGTATTCCACGATCGATCCGAGGGCCAGATGATCCTCGCGGCCCTCGGGGTCCTCCCGCGAATCACGCACACGGTTGGGATCCAAGGTGATTTCGAGCCCGGCCCCCCCTGGCCCGTTTTCCGCCAAGTCCTCCTCCGAGGACGAGCGATCGCGCAGAAGCCAGGGTTGGCGATTCAAATGGGATGGGGCCAAAATCCCATAGGCGGCCCATCGTTCCAGTAATCGCTTGGTTCCCATGAACCGTCCTTGCGGAAAGGAGCCATCGGATGGCTCCCATTCCAACGGCCTTAAGACGACTTTTCAAGCGACAATTCAGCCAACCGACCGGGAAAGGACCCACGGAAAACGATCAAACACTGGGCCCGGTTCAAAACGGAGTGGGCGGAGGCGCTCATCGCGTCTTGCGGGAGTCCCACTCAAACCCTAAAATACCGCCTTCCTAATTCAAGACCCCCTTGGGCAACCCGGAGACGACATGACTCAACCCTTTGATAAGGATGATTTGTCCGCGATCCAGTCCCTTCGGCTTCTCGCGGTGGACGCGACGCGAAAAGCCTCAAGCGGACACCCAGGAATCTGCCTCGGATTGGCCCCCGCCGCTTATGTGCTCTGGAATCGGCACCTCAAACACCATCCCTCGGATCCGAAATGGATGGACCGCGACCGTTTTGTTCTTTCGGCGGGGCACGGCTCCATGTTGTTGTACGGACTTTTACACCTGTTCGGTTACGGGCTTGAACTCGACGAGATTCGGAATTTTCGTCAGTGGGACAGTCGGACCCCCGGCCATCCGGAATGGGGACACACCCCCGGCGTGGAAACGACCACCGGCCCTTTGGGACAAGGCTTGGCCACTGCGGTCGGGATGGCCCTGGCTGAAAAACACCTTTCAAAGCGCTACAACCGTCCGGGCCTCGACCTCATCCACCACCGGACCTGGGTTTTTTGCTCCGATGGGGACCTCATGGAAGGAATCTCCCACGAGGCCGCTTCCCTGGCGGGTCACCTCAAACTGGGCCGGCTCAAGGTTTTGTGGGACGACAACCGCATTACCATCGAGGGCTCCACCTCCCTGGCTTTCACCGAGGACGTGCTGAAACGTTTCGAAGCGTACGGGTGGAGGACTTTGCGCGTGGACAACGGAAACGACCTGGACGCCATCGATCGGGCCCTGGGATCCGCCGCGGCGGACGACACTCGTCCCGTCATCATCGCCTGCCGAACCGTGATCGGCTACGGCAGTCCCTTGGCCGAGAGCTCCAAGTGCCACGGCGCGCCCTTGTCACCCGATGCCGTGGCGAAAACCAAGGATTTTTTTGGCTGGCCTCAAGAACCAACTTTCTTCGTGCCCCCCGAAGCCAAACAGCGTTGTCGACAAGCGCTGGAACGCGGCCGCGCGACCCAGGACGCTTGGGAAAAAATCCGGACAGCTTACGCCGACACCCATCCGGATCTTTGGTCCGAACTCCAAGCCGCGTGGGAACGCCGTTGGCCTCGTGACCTCGAATCCCGCGTGCCCCTCTTTCCTCCCGACACCAAAGGCATGGCCACCCGGACGGCCTCCGGAAAGGTTTTAGCCGCTCTCGCCGGAATCATTCCGTCTCTTATCGGCGGATCGGCCGATCTGGCGGAATCGAACAACACGGTCCTAGAGGGTTTCGGCGACTTCCAATCCGACACGGCCGAGGGACGTAATCTTCATTTTGGCGTCAGAGAAATGGGAATGGCCGCGTGCTTGAATGGAATGGCCGTCCACGGAGGCCTCCTGCCGTACGGCGGGACCTTCCTGGTTTTCGCCGACTACCTGCGGCCCGCGTTGCGTTTATCCCATCTGATGGGCTTACAGGCGGTTTACGTCTTGACCCACGATTCCATCGGCCTGGGCGAGGACGGTCCCACGCATCAACCTGTGGAAACCCTCGCCTCCTTGCGCGCCTTCCCGAACGCCCGGGTTTTCCGTCCCGCCGACGCCAACGAAACCGCGTTGGCCTGGCTTTACGCCGTGAGACACACCGATGGCCCGACTTGCTTGGCCCTGTCTCGGCAAGCTCTCCCCATTCTGGATCGCGCGAATCTGGGCGGAGTCACGGGCACATTGAGAGGCGCGTACGTTCTTTCCGACCGTCCCGGCGCGCGGGTCATCCTCGTGGGTACCGGATCCGAGGTGGACTTGTGCTTGAAAGCCCAAGCCCTGCTTGACGCCCAACAAGTGCCGAGCCGGGTGGTGAGCGCGCCTTCTTTCTCGCCGGCGTCCATCGAGGCGAAACCGT
>CAZSKE010000224.1:0-4678 GCA_964607325.1 uncultured bacterium
TTTTTCACGAGGTTTCCCATGGGTGAAAAGCTCAAAGCCCGCGTGTTGGACGCCCGGGACATCGACCGGGCGCTTACCCGCATCGCGCACGAGATCGTCGAGAAGAACAAGGGGGTGGCCCACTTGGCCATCCTGGGCATCAAAAGCCGGGGAGAGGTGCTGGGCGTGCGGTTGGGCGCCAAGATCCGAGCCATTGAGGGCGCCGACCTGCCGGTGGGGGCTCTCGACATCACCTTCTACCGCGACGACTCGGCCGTCCGAAAACCGGCCCGGCCACCCCAGGAAACCCATATCCCCTTCGACTTGAACGGCAAGACCATCGTCCTGGTGGACGACGTGATCTTCACGGGCCGGTCCGCCCGCGCCGCCATCGACGAGATCATCGACTTCGGCCGGCCCACGGCCATTCAACTGGCCGCTCTGGTGGACCGCGGCCACCGCGAGTTTCCCATCCACGCCGATTACGTGGGCAAGAACGTGCCTTCCTCCCACAAGGAGGAGGTGCTGGTGCGCGTGAAGGAGACGGATGGCGTGGACGAAGTGGTGATTGTTGAAAAAGACTGAAAGACCGCGGTGGGTTGTCGGCGGTCAGCTGTCAGCGTAAACGGCGGTCTTCGAGGCCAGGCTGACGGCCGACCGCTGACCGCCGACGGCAGGTCCCGAATCGGGTTGGAACCCTCAAAGGGTTCAATGGCCGGCGATCAAGGATTGAAGGACGGACAAAGTGGCCTGGAACCGCAAGCACCTGCTGACGTTGGAAGAGCTCGGGGCGGAGGAGATCCTCCTCATTCTCGACACGGCTTCCTCCTTCAAGGAAGTCTCCGAGCGGTCGGTCAAGAAGGTCCCGGCCCTGCGAGGCCGCACGGTGGTCCTGTTCTTCCACGAGCCCTCGACGCGCACCCGGTCCAGCTTCGAGCTGGCCGCCAAGCGCCTCTCGGCGGACTTGTTGACGATCCAGACGGCCGCCTCCTCCCTGGTGAAGGGGGAGACGCTGATCGACACCTTGAAGACCCTCGAGGCCATGACGGTGGACGCCCTGGTGGTGCGTCACGCCTCGTCGGGGGTTCCCGCGCTCCTGGCCTCGGTGTCCAAGGCCTCCATCATCAACGCGGGGGACGGTTTCCACGAGCATCCCTCCCAGGGGCTTCTGGATCTCTTCACGATCCGGGAGCACAAGGGGAAGATCGACGGATTGACGGTCACTATCGTGGGGGACATCACGCACAGCCGGGTGGCCCGCTCCGACATCTACGGGCTCACCAAGTTGGGCGCCAAGGTGCGTTTGTGCGCGCCGGCCACCCTGATCCCCGCGGGAGCCGAGAAGTGGGGAGTGGAGGTGCACCACGACCTGACCAAGGCCCTCGAGGGCGCCGACGTGGTGAACGTCCTTCGGCTCCAGCTGGAGCGGCAGAAGAAGAACCTTTTCCCGACGATCCGGGAGTACTCCATGCTCTTTGGCGTCAACACCGAGAGACTGCGGGCGGCCAAGAAGGACGTGATGGTGATGCATCCGGGGCCCATGAACCGGGGCATCGAGATCTCCTCGGGGGTGGCCGACGGACCCGCCTCGGTCATCGACGAGCAGGTCACGAACGGCGTGGCGGTGCGGATGGCCATCCTGTACCTGATGATGGGGGAGAAGATGGAAGGCAATTAAGAGCGCGGAATTCGTCACCCGAGACGCTGGGATGTTTTGGAACGCGAGGGAGAAAATGGGCCAAACGGCAAGTATCCTCATCAAGAACGGGCACGTGGTCGATCCGGCCAACCAGTTGGACGGCGAGGCCGACGTGCTGATCGTGGATGGCCTGATCGCCAAGGTGGGCAAGGGCCTCAAGGCCAAAGCGGATCGCGTGGTCGAGGCCAAGGGCTCTCTGGTGACCCCGGGCCTGGTGGATATGCACGTGCACCTGCGCGAGCCGGGTTTCGAGTACAAGGAAACCATTGCCACCGGCACGCGCGCCGCCGTGGCGGGCGGGGTCACCACGGTGGCCTGCATGCCCAACACCAACCCTCCCATCGACGACCAGGCGATCGTGCACTTCATCAAGGCGAAGGCCGCCTCCGACGGGTTATGCCGCGTGGCGCCCATCGGCTGTATCTCCAAGCGCCGAGAGGGACAGGAGATGGCCGAGATCAGCGAGTTGAAGCGCGCGGGGGTCGTCGGCCTTTCCGACGACGGGGCGCCCGTCATGAACGCCGAGCTCATGAGACGCGTGATGGAATACGCCAAAATGGTGGGCCTCCCGGTCATCGACCACTGCGAGGACACGAACCTCTTCAATAACGGAGTGATGAATGAGGGCGAGACCGCCACGCGCCTCGGGCTTCCGGGCATTCCGGCCATCTCCGAGACGGTCATGGTGGCGAGGGACATCCTCTTGGCCGAGGCCACCGGGGCCCACTTTCACGCCCAGCATGTTTCCACCGCCGGGTCGGTGGAGCAGGTGAAGTTGGCCAAGCGCAAGGGCCTGAACGTCACGGCGGAAACCTGCCCGCACTACTTCATCCTGTCCGAAAAGGCCATCCGCAAGTACGACGCCCACTTCAAGATGAACCCTCCCCTGCGGGGGGAGGACGACGTGGCGGCGGTCCGAAAGGGGCTTCAAGAAGGCGTCATCGACGCCATCTGCACCGACCATGCCCCGCACGCCACCACCGAAAAGCTCTGCGAATTCGACAAGGCGGCCTTCGGCATCGTGGGGTTGGAAACCCTCTTCCCCCTGACCTACGGTCACCTCGTGGAACCCGGGTTGGTGTCCTTGTCCCGCGCCATCGAACTGCTGGCGGTCAACCCGGCCCGCATCCTGGGCCTGCCTGCGGGAACCCTGTCGGAGGGGGCTCTGGCGGACGTGGCCTTGTTCGACCTGAAGACTGAACGCCCGGTGGAGCCTTCCAAGTTCAAGTCCAAGGGTCGCAACACGCCCTTCCAAGGCTGGAACCTCAAGGGATGGACGGTCATGACGATCGTGGGCGGGAACGTCCAATACGAACGAACCGAAGATTGAACCACCCCAAGGGGTCAGGCCTCACAATTCACATTTCTTAAACAAAGCGGATTGGCGATTCGACGTGCATAGGAATGAAAACGTGCGTAAGGACATGAAAAAAGCGATGCTTGCCCTCGAAGACGGGACTTGGTTCGAGGGCTTGTCTTTCGGGGTCGACGGCGAGGGATATGGCGAGGCCGTTTTCAACACCTCCATGACCGGATACCAGGAGATCCTGACCGATCCCTCCTACAAGGGCCAGATGGTGGCCATGACCTATCCCTTGATCGGCAACACGGGGGTGAACGAACACGACGTGGAATCGAGCCGCGTTCAGGTCGAGGGCTTCATTGTGCGGGAATACAACCGCCATCCTTCCAATGGGCGCATGCGGGAGACCCTGGACGAATACCTCAAGAAGAACAACGTGGTGGGCATCGAAGGCGTGGACACCCGGGCCCTCACGATTCACCTGAGAACGCACGGGGCCAAGAAAGCCGTCATTTCCACCCGCGACCTCGACGTCAAGCGCCTCGTCAAGAAGGCCAAGAACTCCCGAAGCCTCGTGGGTGTGGACCTGGTGAAGGAAGTCACCTGCTCCAAGCCCTACAAGTGGACCGAGCTTCCTTTCGATTTCAGCCATCCCGAAAAGCGGGGTTTCTCGAATACGCTCCAGGGCTCTGAGCCGACCCTTGCCCTGAACCCTGATGCCGAAGGCGTCTCCGGCTCGGGGGCCGTCCGCCATCCGCGAGGGGGCGGGATCCCCGTCGCCGCCCTCGACTGCGGCATCAAGTACAACATCCTGCGCATGTTGACCGCCGAAGGGTTCGACGTGACCGTGTACCCGGCCACGACGACCGCTGACGCGCTTTTGGCCTCGGGCGCCAAGGGGTTCTTCCTGTCCAACGGCCCCGGAGATCCCGAAGCGGTTCCTTACGTTTATCAAACAGTCGCCAAACTCGTCGAATCGAACACCCCCGTCTTCGGCATCTGTCTGGGACATCAGATGCTGGGGCTGGCCCTGGGAGGGAGGACCTTCAAGCTTAAGTTCGGCCACCGGGGGGCCAACCAGCCTGTTTTGGACACGCTCTCCCGCAAGGTGGAGATCACAAGCCAGAACCACGGGTTCGCCGTGGATCCGAAAAGCGTGGATCCATCTGTTGCCGCGATGAGCCACGTGAACCTCTCCGACAAGACCTCGGAAGGCATGGTCATGCGGAACAAACCGGTGTTCTCGGTGCAGTACCACCCGGAAGCCTCGGCCGGCCCGCACGACTCGGCGTACCTGTTCCGGCGGTTCCGGGAAGCGGTCCTTGACAACAGTTAGGAGTTAGAAGTTAGGAGTGGGCGTCTTTAAAGGTTTAAAAAAGGCCAACTCCTCGCTTCTGTGCTTCTGCCTTTGGACTGTGGTTGTCGTTGAAGTGTTCGGGTGAGTGTTCCGGGTTTGAAAACTCCTCACTCCTAACTCCTAACTACTTAGGGATGGTTTCTAAGTGCCCAAACGTACTGACATCCACAAGATCCTCGTGATTGGCGCGGGCCCCATCGTCATCGGGCAGGCCTGCGAGTTCGACTATTCCGGCACCCAGGGATGCAAGGCCCTCCAAGAGGAGGGCTACGAGGTGGTGCTGGTCAATTCGAACCCCGCCACCATCATGACCGACCCCGAATTCGCCCACCGCACCTAT
>CAZSKE010000225.1:0-4643 GCA_964607325.1 uncultured bacterium
GATCGTATCGGCGAGGTATTGGAGACGTTGGATCTGACCGACATGAGCCGTCGCTTGCTGGGCCACCTGTCTCTCGGTTACCGCCAACGGGTGGGCCTGGCCCAAGCCCTACTCCACGACCCCGAAGTCCTGATCCTCGATGAGCCCACCCGTGGGCTGGATCCCAAGCAGATCATCGAGATCCGGAAACTCATCAAGTCGCTGGCGGGCCGCAAGACCATCATCCTCTCCACGCACATCCTGCCGGAGGTTTCCTCCACTTGCGATCATGTCGTCATCATCGACCGCGGCAAGGTGGTGGCCGCCGACACCGTGGAAACCCTCTCGCAACGTTTGGCGGGCGGGAAGACGTTGGAGGTCGAGATCAAAGGCCCCGCCGCCGAGGTGGAGAAGGGGCTGTCCAAAACAGAGGGCGTTTCCGCCGTTCGTGTCCTCGGGCGCGAAACCAAGGGATTGACCCGCTATGAAGTGACCACGGATGGAAGCCCGGAGGCCCGTGAGGCCGTTTTCCACACGGTGGTGAAGAACAAGTGGGTGCTCACCCAATTGACCCCGGTGGGTCTCAGCCTGGAGGAAGTCTTTCTACGGCTCACCACCAAGGAGACGGCCGCATGAACTGGAGCAAGATCGCCGCGATCGCGCGCAAGGATTTGGGGCATTTCTTCGTGTCTCCCATGGGATACGTGGTCATGGCCATTTTTTACCTGGTGTCGGGTTACTTCTTCTGGCTGATCGCGGTCATGGGCCGCTCGGCGCAAATGGCTTACGTGTTTCAAAACACCCTCATCCTTCTCTTGTTCATGACCCCGCTCATCACCATGAGGCTCTGGTCGGAGGAGGAAAAGGTCGGGACCGCGGAACTGCTCCGTACCTCGCCCCTGACGCTTTGGGAAATCGTCCTGGGGAAATACCTGGCGGTGTTGGGTTTTTACGCCGCCATGTTGGCTTCCACCTTGGTTTATCTGCTGATCCTTCTCTCGTCTGGGAATCCGGACATGGGGCCGGTTTTCAGCAATTACCTCGGCTTCATCCTGGTGGGGATGTCCTTTTTCGCCTTGGGCCTGCTCGCCTCCACCTTGAGCGAAAACCAGATCGTCTCGGCCGTCATCACGTACGGGATGTTGTTGATGCTTTGGATCATCGGCGCGGCCGGGGACGGCATCAAAGGAAAGGCTGGGGAATTCCTGCAAAGCCTCTCAATGTTCGAGCACATCAACGATTTCATGAAGGGCATCATCGGCTTGACCCATGTGTTTTACTTCGCGAGCCTCATTTTCGTGGGCCTGTTTTTCGCCGTGAAAGTGCTGGAAGCCAAGCGTAGCTGAGCGGTTGAATCCCACCTTGACCCATATGGAGCGGTGACTTGAAAGCGAAATTCCAACTTGCGGACCTTCGGCGTTACAACGAGATCCTGATCGTGGCCGGCATGGTTTTGGCCCTGGGGGGCGTGTTCTCCGGCCTGATTCTCAACAAGACCACTTGGTGGGGCGCGGCCCTGCTGGTGGTGGGCCTGATCCTTTTGGGCCTCTTCCTCGCCGTCAACTTGCGGGAAGTGAAGGAAACCGGGAAGCGCCGGTCCACCCAGGTGAGGGCGAATCTTTCTCTCTTGGCCGTGGCGGTGCTGGTCATCGTGGTGGCCCTCAACTACATCATCCAACGCCACCCGGTCCAGAAGGACATGACCTCGAACCAGTTCTACACCCTGTCGCCGCAGACCCTGGACCTCCTGAAGAACCTGAAGACGGACGTGAACGCGACCATGTTCATCACCAACAAGCGCCAAGGGGCCCTGCCCGAGGTCGGTCGCGCGCGCGAGCTTCTCGGCGAATACGCCAAGCACGGGTCGAAGTTCCACGTGAAGATCGTGGACGCTGATCGGGATGTCAGTGAGGTGAAACGGTTCAACGTGCGCGAGTACAACGTCGTGGTGTTCGAAAGCGGTGAAAACCGAAAGGATGTTCTCCAGCGCGATTACCTCACCTACGCGTACGACGGGAGGCGGCCCACCCCGAAATTCCAGGGCGAGCAGGCCTTCACGAACGCCTTGATTCGCATGTCCGACACGGCCCCGAAGACCGTGTACCTGATCGAGGGTCACGGGGAGCGGGAACTGTCGAATCCCCAAGCCATGGGGTTGACCAATCTCAAGAGCTTGCTGGAGGGGAGCAATTACGTCGTCAAGACGATAAAAACCGTCCAGGAAAAAGCCATCCCCGACGATTGCGTGGTGTTGGCGGCCTTGGGCCCCACGAAGCCCTTCGCGCCGCGCGAGACCGAGTTGATACAGCAATGGTTGCACAAGGGCGGCAAGTTCATTCTATGCGCCGACCCCAAGACCACGACGGGCTTGGAGTCGCTTTTATCGGAATTCGGGTTGAAACTCGGGCACCAAGTCGTGTTGGACAAGACTTCTTTCGCCATTCCCGATTTGGCGAGCGTTATTCCCCAATACGTGTCGCACCCCATCACCGAGAAGCTTCTGGAGATGAAGGCTTTTTCCATCATGCCGTTTTGTCGGGTCGTCTCGAAGACCGATCCCGTCCTGAAGGGGGTCACCCATTCCATGCTCCTCCAGACAACCCCGGAGGGTTGGGGAGAGACCGATCTCAAATCGCCTAACCCCACTTTTGGATCGGGCGATTTGAAGGGCCCCGCCCCGATGGCCTACGCCTGCGAGTGGATCCCGGAAGCCGCCTCGGGCGCTCCGGCGGACGCCAAGGTGCGTTTGGCGGTGTTCGGAACCTCCTCCTTCCTCACCAACGCGATGACCGGGAACGGGGGCGGCATGGATCTGGCGGTCAACGCCTTCAATTGGGCGGCATTGGAGGAGGGGAAAATCTCCATTCGGCCCAAGGAAGAGGAGAACCGGTCCGTGAATTTCACCAGCGCGGGCGGCACGTTCGTCCAGTATCTCGTCATCGTTTTCATGCCCCTGGCGGTGCTTGGCGTGGGGGCCTTCCTTTGGTATCGCCGCCGCTTGTTGTGACAACTCCCGGTTTCACGGCGAGGAGGTTCTCCGCGTGAAAAACTTCAAGGGCGCCTTCATCGCCTTGGGCCTCCTGCTGGCCTTGGGCTTTTACATCAAGTTTTTCGAGAAAGGGCCGGTCAAAGCCCCGGACGAGGCGGAGCAGGGCGAGAAGATTTTCAAGGGCGTGGCCGACGACGTCACGGGCTTGACCGTTGAATTCCCGGCCGATAAGACCCGGAAGACCATCCAGTTGTCGAGAGTCCCTCCCGGTGTCGGAAACTGGTACCTCACGTCCCCCCTCAAGCTGGAAGCCGACGAATCCACCCTCCGGTCCCTTTTGAACGGTATCGCGGAAGCCCGGCTGGAAGCCGATCTGTCGGACGCCGCGAACCCGGCCGATTTCGGTCTCGACAACCCCGTGGCGCGTTACACCTTCCTGTTCAAGGATGGCGCGAACTTTGTCCTTGAGACGGGATCGAAAAATGTCAACGGCCAATCCGTTTACGTCCGGATGGCGGGACGCAAGGGTGTCGGCCTCCTTCCGTCCTACGTCGTGGACGCTTTGGGTGATAAACCCAACTTTTACAGGAAGAAGACGCTCTTCAAGGTCGACGCCAGCTCCCTTCGAAAATTCAGGATTACGCGCCCCGGAATGGTCCTGACCCTGGAAAAGGGGAAGGAGGGCGCTTGGAGCGTCGTACAGCCTGTTCGGGACAACGCCTCCGAGGAATTGGTACGCCAATTCTTGACCCTCGTGGACGGTTATAGAATCAACGAGTTCACCGATGACGCCCCGGCGTCCCTCGGCCGGTACGGTTTGTCCACGCCGCAGGTCTCCTTGGAGGTCTGGCCCACGGGCGAGGGGCCTTCCCGGACCCTTTACATGGGCAAGGTGGTGGATCAAAACGTTTTCGTCAAAACCCGGGATCTCCCTTTCGTGGCGGCCACCTCGGTCGGGCTCTTACGCGATCTGGAGAAGAAAGCCCCCAATGATTTCAAGGCCAAGGATGTCATGAAGTTCAGCGAGAACCAGGCCGTCAAACTCGTCCTGAGAAAAGGCTCCAAGACCGTGACATACGAGAAGGGGGCGGATGGCACCTGGAAGTCCGTCGAGCGCCCCTCGGCTCCCGTGGAGGCTCCCGCTTTATTGGCGCAATTGGCTTCCACCATGGTCCTGGAATTCATCCCGCCCGGCGTGGACGTCGGCTTGGCCGTTCCTTCAGCGACCGCGGAAGTCATCCTGGACGACAAAACGACGCGGGTCTACAAGTTCGGGAAACGCAAGGATGACCGGGTCTATCTCGCTTCGGACAAATCGAAGGATGTTTACTTGGTGGCGTCCTACGTTCTTTCCCAGATCGAGGGGTATCTTATGCCTGCCCCGCCTTCCGTCCCGACCGCGGGAAAATAACCACGGATTTCGCCTGCGGTCGCCCGAGGGGCGTTCCGGGCTCCCCTCGCCCGTGATTCCATCGCGAAAGGATCGGCTCCCGTGGCTTTTTTCCGAGAACAACTCAGAGGAGGATCCCGCGTTTGAACCACCTCTCTTCAATGGCGGTGATCCCATGGGATTTCCAGGACGGCTTGGGACTCAATGGATAGCGGCCCGATCGGCAAAACCTTGATCATCCTGGGGGTGGCGCTCGTCCTTTGCGGCGCTTTTCTTGCTTGGGGC
>CAZSKE010000226.1:0-4630 GCA_964607325.1 uncultured bacterium
GTTTTCGGCGGCAATCTTGTCGCGGGCCAGGCGGCCGAGGGGGATGCGACTGAACCGATCGCGGTTCTATGCAGCGCCGGGTATGACCGGTGGCGTCACAACGTCGAACTCGTCGGCACGCTGTCCGGATGCCCCGATCTGGCCCAAGGACTCGAGGCCATGCTCAACATCGCCACGGCCAATCAGGGGCTCGTGGGGCTCGACAAAACACGTCCCTGGGCGGTCGTCGTCACCGCCAACGGTCCGGTCGTGACGGCCTATGCGTGTTTGCCCGTCGATCGGCTCGATGCCTTATTCGAAGTCGTTCGCCCCTTGGTCTGCGACATCGTTTCGCATGACAAGACGAGGGAAATCGTCGACAAGATGACCAAGGCCAAGGTGCTTCGCCACCAGGACGAGAACCTGATCGTGACCAGCCTGGAAAGCTTGGAACGCTGGATCAAATACCTGGAAATGAAGGAGCAGTTTGGCGAGTGATTTTTTCGCTAAAGCCGCTCCCGCGTCGACGGGGGCGGCTTTTTTGTTTAACGGCCGAACGGTTCGCGACTTCTGGATTCAACCCGGTTTCCCCCGATGACTCTTCTAGCGTCGAAAGGCCCAGAGAAGGGTTTCCGCTCGACTCTCGCGGCCGGGTGCTTCCCTTGAGAATTTCCGACATCCTCAGGTAGAATACGCCTGCTTCCGGACCCATTCATGATCACGCGGATGTGAATTTGCAATTAGCACGCCTGACGTCCTCCGTTCAAGACGACTTGGATCAAGTGGAACGCGCCATCGCGTTCTCACTGAAGTCCGACAATCTGTATATCCGGCAGATCGTGGATTACATGGCCGGCGCCAATGGGAAACGTCTTCGTCCCGCCTTGGCCCTTTTATCCGCCAAGGCTTTCGGCGAGGTCGCAGAGCCGGTCGTCGCTTTGGCCGCCTCGTTGGAAATGATCCACGTGGCCACCCTGATCCATGACGATATCATCGACCATTCCGACGTGAGACGAAAACAGAAGACCCTCAATTCGAAATGGGGCAACGAGATTTCCGTCCTGATGGGCGATTATGTCTTGGCCTCCACCTTCCACTTGATGAGCCGGAATCTCCCGAAGGAAGTCTTGGAAATTCTTTCGGACGCCACGAAGGTGATTTGCCGTGGTGAGATTTCCGAGACGTTCCATCGTTTCAACCCGGACTTGACCGAGGAGCAGTATTACGAGGTCGTCAGGGAAAAAACGGCCAGCTTGATCGCCGTTTCCTGTCAAACGGGAGCCGTTTTATCGGGTGCCGACGACCGTGTGGCTGACGCCTTGTACCGATACGGCCTGGGAATCGGGATGGCTTTTCAATTGGTGGATGACACATTGGATTTCGAGGGCGAGTCCGGAAAATTCGGAAAACCCGTTTTGGCGGATTTCAAGGAAGGAAAACTCACCCTTCCCGTCCTTCATTGCATGAAGGTTTGCGCGAAACCCGAGCGGACCCGCTTGCGCCGACTGATCGTCAAGCGCTCCAAAACCAGCGGGGACCTGCGGTTCCTCATGGGGCTTTTAAGCAAATATCAGTCGTTGAGGTATTCGCGCGGACGGGCAAAGGATTTCGCCTCCGAGGCGTCACTCGCCTTGGACTTGCTCGAGGGGAATCGCGTAAAGAACGATCTGCTGGAATACGCGAAATTTTTCGTACACCGCGATTTCTGATGGCGCCGAGGGTTGTTTGCGCGGCGAGTTCCCGTTCGCCCTCTCGCGGCATTTACGGCTGGGTGGCGGCATGAAACAGGAACACTTTCTCGTGTACGGCTTGAACCACGAGACGGCTCCCGTGGAGGTGCGCGAAAAGTACGTCGCGTCCGCGGAGGAATCGCGCCGCGCGTTGGTTTCATTTAAACCCATCGCTTTCGAGGCTGTTTTTCTCTCCACCTGTAACCGAGTTGAGTTCTACCTTCGCGCCGAATCGATGGATTTGGCCACGGACCAAGTCCGAGAATGGTTCCGGAAAAAGAGCCCTTTGACAGAAAAAGAAGCGCGGGGCGTTTTTTACAGGCGGAAAGGTTGGGAAGCCTTCCGCCATTTGTTTCGCGTGGCGTCTTCCCTCGATTCCATGGTGGTGGGCGAGGCGCAGATCCTGGGGCAGGTGAAGAGCGCCTACCGCGACGCGGTGAAAGCCGGAACGGTTGGGCCGTACCTAAACGCGGTGTTCCAACGGGCGTTCGCCGCCGCCAAACGCGTCCGGCATCAGACCGATATCGCGCGACGGCCCGTTTCGGTTTCCTCGGTGGCGGTGGAAATGGCTTTGAGAATATTCGGCCGACTCGACGAGCGGACGGTCCTCGTCCTCGGCGCCGGGGAAATGAGCGAGAACACCGCCCGACAGCTGGTGTGCTCCGGTGTGAAACGGTTGTTCGTCGCCAACCGCACCCTCGATAAAGCGAGGATTCTGGCTCGGCGTCTCAAAGGACGCGCCTTGACGCTCCCCAAGGGCCTGGAGATTTTGCGGGAGGTGGATATTGTCATCAGTTCCATCGGAGGCCCCGGCCCCTTTTTGAGCGCCCAGACCGTCCGGAAAGCCATGGAACATCGTCGTGAAAAACCCTTGGCGCTCATCGACATTGGTGTTCCACGCAATATGGAGCCCGAGGCGGGTCGAATCCAGTCGGTTCATCTGTTCAATATCGATGATTTATCCAGGACGGCTCAGGCCAACCGTGAGAAACGAGCCGCGGCGGTTGTCGAGGCGGAGGCGATTCTGGAGAAGGATCTCCAGGATTTGTTGACCTGGCTTCAACATCGTTCCCACGTTCCCGCCATCCGCGAGCTTCGCCAGCGCGTCGAAACGATACGCTTCCACGAATGGGAGGACTACCTCCGAAAAAACCCCGGACTGGACTCCAAGACGATCCTTCGCATGGAACGCCTCTCGAAGTCCGCGTCCTCGAGATTTCTTCACGCCTCCACCTTGGCGCTAAAGGAAAAAGGCGGTGAGATACGCCTTGCCGGGTACGCCGAGTCCGTGCGGGCTCTTTTCAGATCCGATGAAAAAATCTCCGCGGAGAAGGGGCGCTGATGCCGACTTTACGGTTGGGGACTCGCGGGAGCGCCCTGGCGTTGTCGCAGGGCGAGATCGTGAGGAAACGGTTGGTTTCACTTCTCCCGGGGTGGGAAACCCGGTTGGAGATATTTCAAACGACCGGGGATCGTCTCTCCCTGGACCCCTCGGAGACCGCGACCGATCCCAAAACAACGCAGGGCTTATTCACCCGTGAACTCGATCAGGCGCTCTTGGCGGGCCAGGTCGAAACCTGCGTCCATAGCCTCAAGGATCTTCCGACGGTCCTGTGCCCGGGAATTGTCCTGGCGGCGGTTTTGGAACGTGGGGATTCGCGAGACGCGGTTGTCGCCTCCCGCGGTGGTTCCTTCCGTGACCTTCCGAATGGATCACGCGTCGGGACCAGTTCGCCACGGAGGACGGCCTTCCTCCGGCATGCTCGACCCGATGTGACCGTGGTACCCCTGCGCGGAAACCTGGACACGCGGCTTCGAAAACTCCGCGAAGGACTGTGCGACGCCATCCTGGTCGCGTCCGCTGGTTTGAGCCGGTTGGGGCGATTGGACGAAGCCACGGATTTCCTGGAACCCCCCGATTTCCTTCCTTCGCCCGGACAAGGGGCCCTGTGTTTGACGGTCCGTTCCGATGACGGGGAGACCGCGCGACGCATAAAGGCGCTGGAACATCCCGAGACGAGAACCCGCGTGGAAGCCGAGCGCTCCTTTCTTCGGCATCTTCAGGGCGGATGCAGTGTCCCAGTGGGGGCGTTGGCGCGACTGGAGGGGGAGGATTTGACCCTCTGGGGGGCTGTGGCCTCCCTGGACGGATCCGAGGTGGTCCGCTCGGCGATCACGGGCGCCGCGTCCCGGGCGGTTGAATTGGGCAGGTTGTTGGCCGAGGAATGCCTGTCGAAGGGAGCCGAGGAAATATTGAAAAACGCCCGATGTGGCGGCGAATAGAATGCCGTGTCCTGAACGGGATGACAAGGGAACAAAATTGCCCGTTGCTCGAAAGAATCATCGGCGCGCCTTGTTGAAGGGTCTGCGCGTGGTCGTGACCCGTGAACTTGGCGATCGGGAACTATCGCCGTTGCTCGCCGCTGCGGGCGCGCGTGTTATTCCCATTCCCGCGATTGAGTTGAAAACCCTCCAAGGGACCGGGTGGCGTTTTTTTGGGGATTCCCATGGTTATGACTGGATCGTCCTTTCCAGCAAGATCGGCGCGCGCCTTTTTTTTGAGAAGCTACGCGGGGCGCGCGTGGGCGCTCGCCGCTTGGGCGGGGCCCGATTCGCTTGCGTGGGGAGGCCGACCGCCGAGGCGCTCGAACGACACGGTTTCCGATCCGCGTTGACACCCCGGGTGTATACCCAAGAAGGGTTGGCCGGGTCTTTTCGCCGGATTCCTTTACGAGGGAAACGGGTCCTCTTGGCCAGAGCTTGGGAAGCGCGTGATTGCCTCGCGAAGGCTTTGAAAACACGGGGGGCGGAAGTCCGGATTTGGAATCTTTACCGAACCCGTTGCCCCCGTGGGTCGAGGCGTCTCGCCAGGCAAACATTCGGAAACGACGCGAAGGTGGATCTCCTGACTTTTACCTCTT
>CAZSKE010000227.1:0-3320 GCA_964607325.1 uncultured bacterium
AACAATTACGAATGGATGAGTTTCAATTTCGGGTCCACCCTTCTCTCCTGGATGGAGAGGCACCATCCTTTCACTTACCGGAAAATACTCGAGGCGGACCGTTTGAGCGCTCGCCGCGCGAACGGCCACGGTAACGCCTTGGCACAGGCCTACAACCACGCCATCCTGCCCCTGTGCAATGAGCGGGACGCCCGAACGCAGATTCGTTGGGGCATCGCGGATTTCAAGCGCCGTTTCGGCCGGGATCCGGAATCCCTCTGGCTTTCCGAGACCGCGGTCAACGACCTCGTCATGGGCTACCTGATCGACGAGGGCATGCGGTTCGTCGTCCTTTCCCCCTTCCAGGCGTTGAGAATACGGTCCGGGCCGGGCGCGGCGTGGTCGGATGTTTCCGACGGCTCGGTGGAACCACGGCGCGCTTATCGGTACCTCCATCGGGACGGATCGGGAAGGTCCCTCGCTGTTTTTTTCTACGACCCGGGGTTGGCCAAATCCATCGCCTTCGAAGGCGGGCTTCGAAGCAGTGAGTTCCTGATGGATCTCCTGAAGCGCGTTCGAGGCGGATCCTCGTCCTTGGTCCACACGGCCACCGACGGGGAAACCTACGGCCATCACTTCAAATACGGGGACCGCTCCCTCGCCTACGCCCTGGATACCCTCGCGAAAAAAGAGGATTTCGTCCCCTCCAACTACGGGGCGTTCCTCGCGGATCACCCGCCCGAATGGGAGGCCGAGATCAAGCCGGGCCCGAACGGGGAAGGAACCGCGTGGAGCTGTTCCCACGGCGTGGGGCGGTGGGCCCGTGATTGCGGGTGCCACACGGGCGGCTTACCGGGATGGAACCAGTCTTGGCGGGAGCCCCTCCGCGCCGCCTTCGACTTCCTGAGGGACCGCGCGGCCGAGTGTTTCGAGGCGGAACGCGGCAAGCTTTTTCTGGATCCCTGGGCGGCACGAGACGAGTACATCCAACTCGTCCTGGATCGGGAAACACCCCCCGCGCCGTTCCTGGAAAAACACGCTGGCCGCGCCCTCACGGCCGAGGAACGTGTCCGGGCCTTGACGCATCTCGAGGTTCAACGCAACGCGTTGCTCATGTACACCAGCTGCGCCTGGTTCTTCAACGACCTTTCGGGCATCGAAACCGTGCAGGTGCTCCAGTACACCGGGCGTATCCTTTATCTTCTGGAGGAATTGGGGGTCCCCTCGCCGCGTGAGGCCTACCTGGAACGGTTGAGCCGCGCCCACAGCAATCTGGCGGAATACGGCACCGGCGCGGATCTTTACCGTCGCTTCGTGGAAACCGCGCGTGTATCGCCGGCCCAGGCGACCGCGCATTTGGCCATGGCGCATCTGGCCGATGTCACGATCGCATCCGACGGGGCGGTGGGTGGATTCGCTTACCGTTTCGAGAACCTTCGCCGCGAAAACCACGGACGCATCACCTTCGCCACTTCCCGGGTCATTCTCACGGATTTGAACACCCAACGCCAGCACGCGTTGGCCTTCGCGGCTCTTCACCTGGGCGGCATCGACTTTTCGTGTAACATCCTGCGGGACACGAATCCCGACACCTTCGAACTGGCCTCCAAGCGCCTCTGGGAACACTTCTACCTCCTGCCCCTGACCCGCTTCATGGAACTCATGGCCGAGGTTTTCGGTCGCGTCGAGTACAGCATGGAACATCTCCTCCCCGAGGGACGTCAGCGGGTCTTCGCCTCGGTTTTCGGTCATCTGGTGGATCGCTTCGCGGAACAGTACGCAACACTGTACGAGGAGAACCGCCGCAACCTGGAAATGCTTGAAAGCGCGGGTTTCGCCATGCCACGGGAACTGACCGCGGCCGCCGAGTTCACGCTGGGCCGCCGTTTCAACGAGAGCATCCGGGAACAACAGGGCTCGCCAGACCCGGAACAATACGCGGCGGCTCTCACCATCGCGCGGGAAGCCTCCCGCCGCGGGCTTCGAATCGACTTGAGCGAAGCCAACAAACGCTTCACCGAAATCCTGCATCGAAACATCCTGAAGGCCGTGACCGATCCCACCGCGGTCAATATCCAAGCCGCTCTCGGAATGCTGGACCTCACCCGACAGATGGGCCTTCAACCCGATTTGAACCGCCCGCAGGAATTGGTTTACGAGGCCACCGAAAGGTCCCCGGAATTTGATAAGCTCCTCCCGCTGGCCGAGCGGTTGGGAATTCGCGCCAGCCTTCTGTTGAAGAGTCAAAACCCCACAACGCAAAGGATGCCCTCTTGAAGCCCTCGAAGGCCCCCGATCAAAAACCTCCCCTCGATGCGCAGGGCCTTCAGCGGCTCTTGGACGGGATTCACGCGAACCCGCACGGGCTCCTGGGTTGCCACCCAACCGCCGCGGGATGCGTCGTGCGGGTTTACCGCCCGGACGCGGATAAAGTGACGGTGCTTCCCGAAAAAGGCGCCCCCCTCGATCTGGAAAAGGTTCATCCCGCTGGGTTCTTCGAGGGTTTTTTCCCCCTCGCCGGGAGTGTTTTCCAATACAAGCTGAAACTGACGCGCGGCAAAAACGAGTTCACCCTCCGGGATCCTTACAGCTTCCTCCCCACCTTGGGGGACATGGACCTGCACCTTTTCAACGAGGGCAGTCACGAGGAGCTCCACGATAAATTCGGCGCTCACACCCTGGAGCACCAAGGAACGGAAGGCGTCGCGTTCGCCGTTTGGGCCCCCAACGCGGAGGGCGTGGCGGTGGTCGGGGATTTCAACGGGTGGGACGGACGTTTAAATCCCATGCGTAGCATGGGCGCCTCCGGCGTCTGGGAAATCTTCCTTCCGGGCGCGAAGCCCGGCGCGAACTACAAATTCGAGATCCACACCAAGACGGGCGCCTTGATGTTGAAGACCGACCCTTTCGCTTTCGCCACCGAGGTCCCTCCCAGCACCGCCTGCAAGGTCTTCAAGTCGGGATATCCATTTCAGGACGGGAAATGGATGGCCCAGCGCGCCTCCCGCGACCATTGGAAGAGCCCCATGTCCATCTACGAAATGCACCTGGGAAGCTGGCGGCGCGTTCCCGAGGAGGGGGGGAGGTCCCTGACTTACCGCGAGACGGCGGACAGGCTCGCCCCCTACTTGAAGGACCTCGGTTTCACCCACGTCGAACTCATGCCCGTGATGGAGCATCCTTTCGGCGGGTCCTGGGGCTACCAGATCTCGGCGTACTTCGCGCCCTCGGCCCGGTGGGGAACACCGGACGACTTCAAGTATTTCGTGGACGTCATGCACCAGAACGGGATCGGCGTGATCCTCGATTGGGTCCCGGCGCACTTCCCGAAGGACGACTGG
>CAZSKE010000227.1:3348-4622 GCA_964607325.1 uncultured bacterium
TATGACGGAACGCCCTTGTTCGAGCACCAGGATCCACGCGAGGGCGAACATCCCGATTGGGGAACATACGTGTTCAACCTCGGTCGGCACGAGGTGAAAAATTTCCTGATCTCCAACGCGCTTTTCTGGCTTTCCCATTACCACATCGACGGCCTGCGCATTGACGCCGTCGCCTCGATGCTGTACCGCGATTACAGCCGGAAGGAGGGGGAATGGATCCCCAACCAATACGGGGGACGTGAAAACCTCGAGGCCATCTCTTTTCTCCGGCGTCTCAACGAGATCGCTCACGGAAGGAACCCGGGCGCCCTGGTGATCGCCGAGGAATCCACGGCCTGGCCCGCCGTGAGTCGCCCGGTCTACACGGGCGGGCTGGGTTTCGGCTTCAAATGGAACATGGGATGGATGCACGACACCCTGGATTACTTCACAAAAGACCCGATCCACCGTAAATACCACCACAATAATCTCACCTTCGGTTTCCTTTACGCCTGGAGCGAGAATTTCATCCTTCCCATCTCCCACGACGAGGTGGTGCACGGCAAGCGTTCGCTGATGGACAAAATGCCGGGGGACCTGTGGCAAAAAGCCGCGAACCTTCGCTGCTTGCTGGCTTACATGTGGTCGCACCCGGGCAAGAAGCTCCTTTTCATGGGCGGTGAGTTCGGCCAGTTCCATGAATGGAACTGCGACGGATCCCTCCAATGGGACTTGCTCCAATGGAAAGACCACCAGGGCATCCAAAACCTGGTGCGCGACTTGAACCGACTGCTCAAGACGAATCCCGCCTTGTACGAGGCCGATAGCGATCCCATCGGGTTCCAATGGATCGACGCCAACAACGCGGACAACAACATCGTCTCCTTCCTTCGCCGTTCCCCCGAAACCGGTAAAAACCTGGTTTGTGTGGGGAATTTCGCCCCCGTTCCGAGACACGGGTTCCGCGTGGGACTGCCCATCGCGGGGGTATGGCGCGAGGCGCTCAACACCGACGCCGCCTTATACGGCGGGTCGAACGTCGGAAACAACGGCGCCGCCCACGCCGAGAACGTCCCGTGGAACGGCCAACCTTATTCGGCCGTGATCACCCTGCCTCCCCTGGGAGTTCTCTGGTTTGAATCACCCTCTTGAGGCCGGAAACCCGATCATGAGCGACTCCGCCTGCCGCGCCGCCAAACCCTCCGACGCCCGACGCATTCTGGGGCTCATCGACCATTACGCTTCTCGCGGTCAGATGCTGCCGCGCACCTACGCCCAGGTAATGGAACGCGTCC
>CAZSKE010000228.1:0-714 GCA_964607325.1 uncultured bacterium
GGTGAATGTCAGCGGCGGCGGTCAAACCGGCCAGGCGGAAGCCGCTCGTCACGGCATCGCTCGCGCCCTCAACAAGATGGACGTGGAGATGCGCAAGCCGCTCAAGACCGCCGGATACCTCACGCGCGACCCGCGCATGGTGGAACGCAAGAAATACGGGCGCAAGAAGGCCCGCCGTCGCTTCCAGTTCTCCAAACGCTGATCCTTTCGATTTCGCATCGTCCCTTGGGCCAGCCGGGTTTTTCCGGCCCGTATTGGCCGCCACCCACGTTCCGCCCCCCCGGGACGTGGGTTTTTTTTTACGGCCAGCGGGCGGCCTTTCGACATGCCGCGTTCGCGCTATGGGGCGAAGATCGCGAACGAATGGCGCTGGGTGGAAACGCTTGTGAGAACCGCTGAACCCCGACGCTGAACGACAAGGAACGCGATCATGGCAACCGTCCCCCCCCTCACCCCCAAGGTGGCCGTCAACGCCCTGGTGTTCAACGATCAGGGCGAGGTGCTCCTGGCCCGACGGACGGACAACGGGCTTTGGTGCGTTCCCGGGGGCCATGTGGACCTGGGGGAAACCCTGGAAGCGGCCTGTCTTCGCGAGTTGCGCGAAGAGACCGGCTTCGGCCTGCTCGACGCGACGATTGAGAAAGCCTTGTCTGATGTTGCGGTGTTTGACCACCCCGATCGCAGTTCGCGTGGCCGCACCATCACACATGCACA
>CAZSKE010000228.1:724-4621 GCA_964607325.1 uncultured bacterium
GAGTTGCGCGAAGAGACGGGTCTCGAGGCCGAAATCACGCGGTTGGTCGGCGTTTATTCCGATCCGGAAGGATCGCTCCACATCCATCGAGGCCCCGAGCACCATACGGTGCGCGTGACTTTCCTCTGCCGGGTGACCGGGGGCGTTCTCACGACGAGTTCCGAGACTTCCGAGGTCCGGTATTTCCGCCTGGAGAGCCTGCCGCCCCTTATCACGGACCACGAGCGCCGAATCCGGGACGGTTTGTCCGCGGGTCCTGACGCGGTCATCGCCTGAAGTCGACGCCCGCGGCCAACCGCGAGCGGCAAGCGGCCGGGGAAGGACCGCGTGGAGAAAAGGCGTCCTTCTTTTGTTCGCATTTTCAGCGGGTCTCCGTTAAATTAATCGTGTCAACCGCCGATCACGAGAGGAAACCATGGCCCCCGAATCCAGGCATATCCCCAGCCAGCCCGATGGACTGTCCAAGGGCTTCAAGCGTCACAACCGGTCGCTACGAAAAAAGCTTCCGCGGGAAGCCCACATGGCGATGGATTTTCGCGATCAGGACACCTGGAGAATGTTCCGGATCCTGTCGGAGTTCGTGGAGGGCTTCGAGGATCTTTCCGACATCCGGCCCGCCGTCACCATGTTCGGCTCGGCGCGCGTTCCCGAGGGCGCGCCGGAATACCAGACCGCCCGTCGTATCGCGCAATTGCTCTCGAAGAAGGGGTACAGCATTCTCACCGGGGGAGGACCGGGATTGATGGAGGCCGCCAACCGGGGCGCTTTCGAGTCGGGGGGGCGTTCGGTGGGATGCAATATCGAGCTTCCGTTCGAGCAGAAGCCCAACGAATACATCAACAAGCTGGTGTCCTTCCATTATTTCTTCACGCGCAAAGTCATGTTCTTGAGGTACGCCTCGGCGGTGGTCATCCTGCCGGGGGGGTTCGGGACGATGGACGAGTTGTTCGAGACGCTGACCCTGGTCCAAACCAGGAAGATCGACCCTTGTCCCGTGATCCTGGTGGGCCGGGTCTTTTGGAGCGGGCTCCAGAAATGGGTGGAGAAATCCCTTTGGGAGGACCACAAGTTCATCGACCGGAACGACCAGAAACTGATGAACGTCGTGGACAAGCCCGAGGAAGTGGTTTCCGTCATCACGAAGTACTACCGGTACCGGAAGGGTTGAGGGCGGCGGATTTCTCATTCCAGGCTTCGCCAAGGCGCGACGCCGTCGCGCCAATCGGTTCCGGCCCCACTCCGCGCGTTCTCCTCGCCTCCACGGTGAAGATCGTTTTCCACCGCCCTCCATGTTTCGTGGGGCTCGTGAAAAATGTTTGCCAGAGGTTCACGTGACACTCCAGCGCTTCCGGCCATCCCCCCGCCGATGGATGTGGTTGCTCCTCGTCCTTTGGGGTGAGGGGGGAGTCCTGTCGGCGCGGGCGGAAACCTGGTATCTCGATCTCTCCCGGGCCGCCAACCGAGGATTCGCCGATGAGGTGGCCGACGACGGCTTGGGGGGGTGGACCGACCAGGGGCCCGAGTCGGACTTCAAGGGATTCCCCACGGGCGACGTTGATTTCCTGGGTGTCCCGTTCCGCGTCCTCTCTCCCGACTCCAATGATGGAAAATCCGCCGTCATCTTGCGCGGGCGCTTCAGGCCCGATTGGCCCGAAACGGCCACCGCCTTCGCGGGGGGGCGCAAGGCGGCTTGGCTGTACTTCCTGCACGCTTGCGCGTGGCCGGGAACGGACAGGAACCGGCCCTTCGCGCGTTACGAGATTCTCTACCGGGACGGCGTCCTGGAGAGCGTCCCCCTTCGGGTGGGCGTCGAAACGGCGGGGACCTGGGGGCCGGGGGTGGGGGACTCGTGCCGCGTGGCTTGGTCCCGCAAGTTGAAGGCCTCCGCCGTGGGAGTCCAGTTGTTCGGTTGGCCCAATCCGCATCCCGAGAAACCCATCGAGAGCGTCACCCTACGAAGCCTCGGGAAGATGACGGTGCCGATCCTTTTGGCGGTGACGGGGTCCTCCCAACCGCTGGAGTTGGGTTTTGCCGCCGAGGAGCCTTTGTCCCCCGAAGGGGAAGCCTGGCCCTTGTTGTCGTTCGACGGGAAAACCACCCCTCCCGTGGACGTCTCGGCCCTGTTGAAGGATTCCCCGCGCGGCCCCTGGTCCATCCGGCAAGGGCGTTTCGAGGACTCGAAAAAACGTCGCGCCCGCTGGCTCGGGACGCGTTTGGAACCGGGGTGTTGGAAAGCCTCGCCAGAGGATCGCGCGCGAAGCGTTCGTTGGATGTCGGCGTGCGGGTTCAATCTGGCGGTCGTCCGTTGGGAGTGGGGACTCGAGGGGGAGCGTCGCGAGGCCCTGGGGGCCTGGTGCCGGGATCTTCAGGCGTCGGGGTTCACCCTCGCGGTCGAGTTTCCCCGAGTCCCCTTGGACGATTCCGGGGACACGGGTGTGGCCCGGGAACGCTGGAACGAGTTCTGGGGCTCTCCTCCCGGTGGCGTCGAACCCGACCTCGCGTGGTTGCATGCGGCCTCCCCCGAGGAGGCGCTCGTGACCGCGGGCGTCCTTCGCACGATGGGCGCGCGAGCGCCCCTGGGGGCTTTACCCGAGCGGGACGCCGATCGCGCGTACGAGATCGCCCGCGCGCTGGATTTTTGCACCGGAAGTTTTGATTGGGACGAGCCCCAAACGGGGCCGAAGGGTGCGCGGCGTTTCTTGAACCGGTCGGTCCTGTCCGATCCGGCGGTCTCGCCTTTGGCCGAGGCGGCGTTCTCGCGGGCGGAAGGCAAGCCGTTTCTGGCGAGGGGAGGGGGAGCGTGGCCCAACGCTCACGCGGTCGAGTGGCCTCTCTGGGCCTCGGTGGCCGCGGCTTTCCAGGATTGGGACGGTCTCCTCGTGGAGACGCCCTGGGGTCGGTGGGAAGGCGCTTCCGTGGAGCCGTCCCCGTACGCCGCCCTTTGGGCCGCGTCCTCGTTGCTTTTCCGCAGGGGGGATCTTCCCACGGCGTCCTTGACGGCCCGGGTTCCCTCCCCCGACGAGAAGTCCTTCGATGAGAACGAGGCGGGCCTGTTGGCCCGGATGGCGCACCGTCTCGTCGCGTCTTCGGGCCCAGCGTCGGTTCCTTCCGCCCGAACCGACTCGACGTTGCGGAAGGTGGTCGCCGACAACGGTCGTTGGGAATGGCAAGGCAACATCGGGTTGTTCCGGGCCGGGTCCCCTCGTTCCCAGGCGCTGATCGGGTTCTTGTCCCATCGACGGTTGGAAAACGGCGCTTGGTCGGTTGAGACCTCCAACTTGTTCGCCGTGTTCGCGTTGACGTCGTTGACGAAGGATCCCACGGCCTCGGCCAAGAGCCTGCTGGTCACCGCGTCCGCTCGCCAGGAATTCGGCGGGGCGAAGTTCAACGCCGCGAGAACCGCCCTTCTATCCCCGGCCGAGGACGGAGCGCGGGGGGAGCCCCTCAAGGGCCGCGTGACGGTTTTCCGCGCCAAGGCCGATCCCACCCTGCGCGCGCGAGCGTACGACGCGACCGGGCGCGTGACGCTCAAGGCGGTTCCTCTGTCATGGAAAGGGAAGTCGGTGACATTCAAGTGGCCTGCGGGAAGCGCGTGGGTGATTCTTGAAAGCGGTTTAAGATGACTTCACTCGAATCGTTTTAAGGTTTCGTTTGTCCCGACCTTCCCTGTGATTGAATCTTGCTTGCCAGGCCCATTGAGTAGTATTGTTCTGTCATCGCGTGAAAGGGGTACCGGATTCGTGAGCGCCATCGCTGAAAGAAGAAAATACCAAAGGGCGTCCTATCCGCATTCCTTCCAGCTCCAACCTGTTTCCCCCTCCAAATCCGGCAACGTGTACGAGGTCACCGAAAAGCGCATCGGCGCCGGCGGCCGCGATATCAGCGAAGGCGGGCTTC
>CAZSKE010000229.1:0-4620 GCA_964607325.1 uncultured bacterium
GTCAGGATGTTGTTGAAATCGTGCGCGATGCCCCCCGCGAGGACCCCCAGGCTTTCCAGCTTCTGGGCCTGCTGGACCTTGACCTCCAACCGGAACCGCTCATCCTGGGCCTTCTTCTGGGCCGTGATGTCCCGGGCGATCCCCAGCACGCCGATGATCTTCCCCTCCCCATCGCGCACCGTGGCTTTGGTGGTTTCGAGCAGGATCTTTTTCCCGTCGCCCGCGCATATCACCCATTCCTCCGTCGTGAGGGGCTTGTCCGCCCCCAGCGCGGCGAGATCCTGTTCGCGGAAGCCTTGGGCCAGAGCCTTGTCGACAAGGTCGAAATCCGTTTTTCCCAGCACCTTGGCTTCCGAGTCCCCGAAAACCCTCTCGAACTCGGAGTTGGCGGCCAGGTATGCCCCGTTCGTGTCCTTGAGCCAAACGAGGGCGGGAATGGCTTGGATCAAGGTGCGCAGGTTGCGTCGCTCGCCTTCCAGCTGTCGTGTCCGCTGGCGAACCTGCCGTTTGAGAAGCGACACCCAGGCGCCCATCAACGCCAAGAAGACCAGCAATCCCGCCAGGATTCTTCCGACGACGGCCAAATCCACCTTCCGTCCTTTCTCGCCCGGGAACCACTTGTCCCGCAAGGCGATTTTTTCCGAGGGACGGATGGACATGTCGCCTCTTTGGAGGCGCAACAGGGTGGCTTTGTCCCCTTCCTTGACGGCGTAATGGAACTGCCCCCGGTATAGGATAAAAGCTTTCTGGAACTTTTTTGGGATCCCCGCCTGGCGGAGCAGGTGGTCGGCCGGGGGCGCGTCCACGCAAAAAACGTCCAGGGAACCCTTGGCCGCGGATTGAATCACCTTTTCATAGTTTCGGAACAAGACGAGTTGGTGGATTCCCGCCCGTTTGAGTTGCTCGATGCAAGCGTCGCCTTCCTTGACCCCGACCTTTCGATCCAACAGGTCTTCCAGGCGAACAACCGTCTCGGACCCCCGCCGGACGTAGACCGGAACCTCCACGTCGGCGTACGACTGTCCATAATCAAAGACCTTGTCCCGTTCCGCCGTCCAAAAGGCGGTGTCGATCACGTCGGCCTGCCCGCCCCGCATGATTTCCAGGGCTCGGACCCAGTCGGTCCCCAGCAGGTTGACGCGAACCCCCGTCTTTTTTTCCCAAAGCGCCCAATAGTCCACCAGATACCCCTCGAGTTGGCCGACCGAGGATCGAAATATGAAGGGCGGATAGTTGTCGTCCAGGACCACGTTGAAAGTCACGGGATCGTCGCCTGTCTTTTGGGGCGATGGCGTTTGGGTGGGGCCGGCTTGGGAGGGGAGGCTTAAAGCGAAAATCAAGAACACGGACGCTTGGAAAACCCGGGCCCATGAAAGCGAATTGAATAATGAGGCGGGGCGTGGGAGGGGAAAGCGGAAGGAAAAGACGGAGAACGCTTTTTTCGCCAAGGGGCCCTCCCGGTAAGCTTGACGGGACCATGGGGACCATCGAAGTGGCTTGAAGGAATATCGTACCGGGTTTTGCCGCGAACCTACAAGCTTTCCGAGCGGGCGCTCGTGACTCCTACGGCGGCAGGACGATTTATAAGGCTTTTAAGGCGCATAAAACGTGGGTGAACAAAAAAAGGAGGGGGTTCCGGCGCGGCGGGAATGCCCGATTCGTCTGACATTTATTGTGTAACGCTTCTCGTACTCGCGAACTCGTTCTCCCAATGTCAACGGCGGAATTGTTTCAACCCCGCCGTTTACCGCCGCGTTAAAACATCCGTTTGATCCAGCGCTTCACCTTGGCGGCCGCCGAGTTACCGGACTTGTGCGTGGAGCTTCCAGGAACGCCGTCACGGCGTCCGCCGCGCGCGTCACGCCCGGTTTCCCGTCGCGAGTCCACGGGCGCTTGGCGGTGTCGCGGGTCTTGGCGGTCGCGACCCGAGGGGGCCGATCCGGGCCGGTTGGGATCTCGATTCCCCGAGGCGGGTCGATAGGATCCTTGGCTCGAATAGCCGTGGCGATTCGGGTCCTTGTTTTCATGCTCCCGCGGCCCCGAGCCGGACCGTCCCGAATCCCCCGGACGTGGCGTCCCGCCGCCTGGACCCTGGGAGCGTCCACGCGTCTCGCCTTGCCAATGATGGGGCCCGGCGTGCAACTGGCCCGTGTGCCGGTTTTGGCTGTGCCGCGAACCGCGCTGGTCGCGACCCGCGGTCGACGACGCGGGGGCGTGGTCTTGGAAATGCGAGGGAATCTCGGTGATGGCGGCCTTGAACTCGCCAAGGTGCTTGAGCACATCCCGCCAAAGCTCCGAATCCTCCGGGGTCAGCAAGGTGAGGGAGTCTCCCTCCGCCCCGGCCCGGGCCGTGCGGCCCACCCGGTGGACGTAATCCTCCGCCACCTGGGGCAGGTCGTAGTTGATGACGTGCGCGATCGCCAGGATATCGAGGCCGCGCGCCGCGATATCGGTGGCCACCATCATCCGGGCGCCCCCGGTTTTGAATGTGTCCAAGGCCGAACGCCGTTGACCTTGAGTGCGCCCTCCATGGATGCGAACGGCGTCGAAGCCTTTTTCCTTGAGGGTCCTCGCCAAACGGTCCACGCGGTGCTGGGTCCGGACAAAAATCAGGATGGAGCCTTTTCTCGTCCTCAGTTCCTCCACCAAGTCGTCGATCTTCCTGCCCTGGCTGGTCTTCAAGACCTTTTGCTGGATCCGCTCCACGGGTTTGGCCTCGGAGCCGACCGTGATACGCACGGGTTCCCTCAAGTAATGGGAGGCCATCTTCTGGATATCGGCCGGCAGGGTGGCCGAGAAGAGTTGGGTCTGCCGGGGCCCGGTCAGCCATCGGCGGATCCGGTCGAGTTGAGGCGCGAAACCCATGTCGAGCATGCGGTCGGCCTCGTCCAGCACCAGGAAACCCGTGCGGGACAGGTTGAGAGTCCGGTGTTCCAAGTGGTCGTTGATGCGACCGGGAGTGCCGATGATGAGACGCGCGCCGCGACGGAGCCCGTCCAACTGGTTCCCCATCCCGACCCCGCCGATCAACAGGACGGACCGAAGATCGTGGCGCCCGCCGGAGAGTTGGTCGAGCACCCCTTGCACCTGCTCCGCCAGTTCCCGGGTGGGTGTCAACACCAGGGCCGTCTGGCTCCTGTTTTTATCGAGGAAGGTCAGGAGGGGTATTCCGAAGGCGGCGGTTTTTCCCGATCCGGTCTCCGCGGAAGCCACGATATCGCGGCCTTCCAATCCCGGCGGAATGGCCGCGGCTTGCACGGGAGTGGGTTTTTCGAAATTCATTTTTTGGAGGGACTCATGCAAAAAAGCGGGCAGGGCCAACTCGTGAAAACTTTCCATTCTCTTCCTGACTTCCTTAATAAAGTGGATGAAGACGCCAAGACAGGCACACACCTTACGCCGAAAGGGGCGAATTGCATACCCCTCGCTTGGAAACGACGGAGATCCAAGCCGCGAACCGGATCAAACGTGGGTCACGACCGCCTTCCAACCTTCCCGTGGCGAGAGATGCCTCGGTTTCCATCCCACGGCGGCCTTGAACTTGTAGTTGAGAATATTCAGGTTCGCGCCGGTGGCTCGCACCTCCGGCCCCGCCAAAGCGCGGATCCCCTCCGAGGGAATCCTCAACCGAGAGCGATCGAGGGCCGAGGCCAAGGCCTGCGCCAATTCACCCCGGGTGCAAGGCCGGTCCTCGGCCACGTTGTACACGCCCGCGGGGGCCGCGAGGGCCGCCACGACCGCCGACGCCGCGTCGTCGGCGTGGATCATGCTGACGAGACCCTCCATCGGCCCCGCCTGCAGGTAGAACCCGAACCGCGCGAACCTTAAAAGGGCGCGCGTGTCCGGGCTGTCCGCGGAATACACCACCGCGAACCTCAACACCACGGGAATCGCGCCCGCCTTCTCCAGTTCCAGCGCGTTTCGTTCCACCGTCAACGCGGAGGAGGTGAGCATCCCTGGCCGCCATCGGCCCTCCTCGGTGATGCCCGGCTCCGATTGGTCGTCGTAGAGGAACACCGCGGATTCCTGGATGAACCTCCGCGTCTTGTTCTTGAGCGCGCCATGGGCCAGGCTGAGCGACAGGGCCCGGCGCAAGACGTCGTTCTTCCGCCAGAGAAACGGGTTCCAGGCGGCGGTCGCTAGGTTGATGACGGCTTCCTGGCCGTACAGCGCGGCCTGCGTGTCGGCCACGTTGAGCAGGCGGATGATCAGCGGTTTGGCGCCCAACCCCGCGAGAATTTTCGCCTCGGCGCGCGATTCGACCGCCGCGGTGACCTCGTGTTTGTCTTTGGCGAGAAGGTAAGCCACGCGCTTTCCCACCGCGTGGGCGCCACCGGCCAAGAAAATGTTCATGGGTGGATCGCGTCCCGTTCTCTCGGTTTGATGACTGTATTTTATCGGTTTTGGCCGATGACCGGCGGAAAGAACCGGGCGCGGGCCGCGGTTGGGCGAAAAGCTCTTCCGGGATCGGGACGAGGCCTTCGGGCCCCGTTCGCGGGACGCAAAACGGTTTTCAGCACCGCGCTAGAGCGACCGCGCCAATCCCGTCCGCAGGGCCCGCTCAGCGTTCGCGATGATGGAGGCCATGACTTGAACCGTCTCCACCGGGTATTCCCCCAC
>CAZSKE010000230.1:0-241 GCA_964607325.1 uncultured bacterium
TGGCCTGTTTATCCAACGCCGGAATGGCGGCTGGAGCCGTTTCGCTTGATGGGGCGAAAGCCTGCTCGATCGCGCGCCTGGAGGGCCACGGCACGCTTGTGGGGAAGGGCGAATCGAATTCGCGATCCCTTAAGAAAGGCATGGCTTTCGGGGCGGGGGACGAACTCCGGATGGAAAGCGACTCCCAGGCGGTTGTTTTGTTGGGGGATACCGTCGCCGTATGGTTGGGGCCCGAAACCCG
>CAZSKE010000230.1:251-4612 GCA_964607325.1 uncultured bacterium
AATGGTCGCGCGCGTTCTTTTCCAAGGAAAAGGGCGCTCGATATAGGATCGAGCTCGTGGAGGGACGTCTGGCGTTCCATGGCGTGAGGCATCCGGGGGAACGTTCCCTTTTCGAGACGGAAGCCTTGGGGGTGGTGGTGAAGGTCCAGGAGGGCTCGCTGGAGATAAGCATGGAGGATGGGGGCTTTCGAACCCATGTCTTCGCGGGAAGCGCTCTGGTTCAAAGCCCTCAACGGGCGGAAAAAGTGGAATCGGGCTATTCAGCGCTGTTTCAGGACGGATTCCTTCGGATGAAAAGGCGTTTGGACAGGTCGGAGTTGGGGCGTTTCGAGCGCTGGAAACGATGGATCGAGGACGCCCTCGGAAAATCGCGGTTGAGGGATCCGGAAGAACGCGACGACGCGCGTGAAAAGAACCATCGCCAGAAGAAACACTGAGTGGTTGGGGGCCGAGCGTGGGGAAGAGCCTGTCCGAGAAGCTGGCGCCGGCTGTCAAGGGTTTCCGCCTGGAGGACCGGCCGCAACAGAATCAAATGGCCGAGGCGGTCGCGGAATCGCTTGAAAAAGGCGGAGTGCTGTTCGCCGAAGCGGGCACCGGCGTCGGAAAAAGTTTCGCCTATCTATTGCCGGCGGTCGAATACGCCATTCGAACCGGCGGCCCCGTCGTCATATCCACCCACACTTTGAATCTCCAGGAACAGCTTTTCAGCAAAGACCTGCCGGTGGTCCAGGCGGCGCTGGAAGCCGCTGGATGCGGTCCCGCCCGTGTCGCGCTCCTGAAGGGGCGGGGCCAATACCTTTCGCGCAGGCGACTTCGTTTGGCGAGGCAAGACCATCTTCAAACGGATCTGGGGGGCGCCTGGGCGGCGTTACAGCGGATCGAGGAAAGAATGAACCGCGACGGGGAAGGCACCTGGGCTTCCCTCGGGCCGGGGATTTCCCCCGACGCCTGGGCGGAGGTTCGGAGCGACCCGTTCCATTGCCTGGGCGCGCGATGCGAAACCTACGACGTTTGCTATTACCACGGCGCCCGCCGGAAGGCTTACGACGCGCATTTGATCCTGGTGAACCACGCGCTACTTCTGTCCGACCTGGCCCTGAAGATGGAACAGGAAAACGGCGTGCTTCCTCCGTACAAGACCGTCATCCTGGATGAGGCCCACCACTTGCCGGCCCTGGCGGCGGATCACCTGGCCACGGGAGTCACCCACCACGAATTCAACGGATTGGCGCGGCGCCTGATGCACGGAGGGGGCCCTGACGAGGGAAACCCCCGAGGGCTCCTGACGCGATCCCCGGTGTCAGGGGCGGGAGAGGCCGTTCAGGACATGCTGCTTCAGGCCGAGGCGTTTTTCCTCGATTTGGGCGGCAGCCTGGTCCAACGGCCCAGTTGGGACGTTACCTGGAATCCCCGGAGCGTCCCCTTACCGACCCCGTCTCCCGATCCATCCGCGTTGGAAGCCGCGTTGGCGCGGCTCGAGGGCGTTCTTCGACAAGCCGAGAGCGCCGCCCCCACGGACGAGATTCGACTCGAGGCCGCGGGAAACCGGGAGGAAATCCGAGACATCCTGAGGCGCCTTTCCTTCGTGTTGGAACGGGGAGCGGACGAGGAGGCCTGTTATATCGTGGACCCGGATCCTGGGGCCTTTCGCAGGGGCCTGTCCCGGGCCGCGGGTCTCCGGGCCGTGCCGTTCGATCCCTCCGGCCTCCTGAAGGAATGTTTGTTGTCGAGCGTGAAGACGGCCGTTTTCACCAGCGCCACGCTTTCGGTGGCGGGAGATTTCAACTACTTCCGAAGGGCTTTAGGCGCGGAGGAACGGAAAGATTGCACTGAAATGTGCCTGGGTTCTCCCTTCGATTTCAAGCGCCAGGTCACCTTGTTCCTGCCGAGAAAAATGCCCCATCCCCGGCGGGAGGAGGAAGCCTGGACCCGGGAGGCCATCCGGTATATCCGCGCCTCGCTCAAAAACTCGCACGGCAAGGCTTTCGTGCTCTTCACCAGCTTCAAGGCCATGCGCCGCTCCGCGGAGGAACTTCGCCCGGACCTGGAAAAATGGGGCATCACGTTATTGTTGCAGGGAGAGGAAGGTTGGGATCGAACCCGTCTCTTGAACGCCTTTCGCGAGGATGTGGATTCGGTGTTATTCGGGGTCAACAGCTTCTGGGAGGGCGTGGATGTGCCGGGAGAGTCGCTGTCGAACTTGATTCTCGCCAAACTGCCTTTCCAGGTTCCGGAAGGGCCCGTGGTGGAGGCGCGACACAAGCGCCTCAGGGAAAGGGGCTTGGAACCTTTCTCGTCGGAGAGCCTGCCTGAGGCCTGCCTGAGGTTGAAACAAGGGTTCGGTCGCCTGATCCGAACCGCCACCGACATAGGCACCGTGACGATCCTGGATCCCCGGGTGACCACCGAACGGTGGGGAAAGGCTTTTCTGGACGCGCTTCCCGAGTGTGAAACTGTTTTTTTGGAGGCGCCTGGCAAGCCGGAAAAACCCCTCAAATCGAAACGGAAGAGATAAAACGATCAGGATAACGTCGGCGCGTTCATCCGTGGTTCCGCTGGCGGGCCGCCGATTCCCGTGGACCTCGGGTAGTGTTCTCTTGGCGCGCGTTGTTCTTGTTTTCGTTCCGCTTTTGTTCGTTGTAGAATAAAGAAATGCCTAAACCCACCTCAAAAAAAAGCGCTCCGCCCGGCGAGGATTTGCGCCTCGTGGATCCGCGGGATCCCGCGAAAGAAGATGAGTCGTCCCTGCGGCCTTCCAGCCTCAAGGAGTTCATCGGCCAGGAGGCCCTGAAAGACGCGCTCTCGATCACGCTGAAGGCCGCGCAGAAGCGCGGGGAGGCCCTGGAGCACATGTTGTTTTCGGGCCCGCCCGGGCTCGGGAAGACCACCCTGGCCTGCATCCTGGCCCGCGAGATGGGTGTCAACCTCAAGATCGTCTCGGCTCCCGCCATCGAGCGGGCGGGGGACTTGGCGGGTTACCTGACGAACCTCGAGCCTCACGACCTTCTTTTTCTGGACGAAATCCATCGCCTTTCGCGCACGGTGGAGGAAATCCTGTATCCCGCCATGGAAGACCACCAACTCGACATCCTGGTGGGAAAGGGCCCTACGGCCCGGTTCATTCGGCTCTCGCTTCCGGCTTTCACCTTGGTGGGCGCCACCACGCGCATGGGCCAGGTTTCGGCCCCGCTTCGCGACCGGTTCGGGGTGGCTTTCCGAATGGAATTCTACCATCCCTCGGACTTGGCCCAAATCGTCAAGCGTTCCGCCGTCGTGCTGGGGGTCCCCGTCACCGAGGACGGTTGCGAGGAGATCGCCAAGCGTAGCCGTGGCACGCCCCGAATCGCCAATCGCCTGCTCAAACGCGTCCGGGACTGGGCCCAGGTCCGGGCCAAGGGCGTGGTGGACCGAGCGGCTTCCAACGCGGCGCTTCGGCTCCTGGAAGTGGATGAGCTGGGCCTGGACCGCATGGACCGGCGCGTGCTGGCCGCCGTCATCGAGAAGTACGGCGGGGGGCCGGTGGGGCTGGATACCCTCGCCATGAGCGTGGGGGAGGAATCCGAAACCGTCGAGGACGTTTACGAGCCTTTTCTCGTGCAAGCGGGTTTCCTTCAGCGCACCCCCTCGGGTCGCCGGGCCACCCCAGCGGCCTATCGGCATCTGGGCCTGGTCCCGCCCGACGGCCCCCAAGCGAAACTGTTCGATTGAGAGTTGGAGACCCACGTCCTGGGCGTTATACTGGTGCCGGTTTAAAAACAATGACCCAAATTAAAAAAAACGTCGCCTTCCTTTACGTGGCCATCCTGGGATTGGGCCTCCTCGCGGGCATCGCTTTCCCCTTGGTGGCTTCCCGTTGGCTTCAAAAACCGGCGCTTTTCACCATCGCCAGTTGCGTCATGGGCGTCCTCTTGGCGAGCGTTATCCTGTTCGTGGTTCGAAGAATCATCCTGAAACCCCTGGTGGAATTGACCTGGGCCATGGAGCAGGTTTCGCAAGGGAACCTCAAGGTCCAGATGACCGGGGAGTTCGCGCAGGAAACCCGTGAGTTGGTTTCGAACTTCAACCGCATGCTGGACTACCTCCGTTCCTCCGTGGTTCAGATGAAGAAGTCCTCGAATGAGACCCTCCAACTGGCGCAACAACTGACCCAGACCATCCAGCAGATGCACGGTTCCACCGAGGAGGTTTCCTCGACCATTCAGAACATCTCGAAAGGCGCCGAGGAGCAGGCTTCCAAGGTGCAGGAAGCCTTCAACATCATCGATCGCATGGCGGGTTCCATCCAGACTTCCGCCGAGCAGTTGAACTCCGCCGAAAAAGCCGTTCAAGGATCCAAAACGGCTTCGGAAGACGGCACGCAG
>CAZSKE010000231.1:0-4602 GCA_964607325.1 uncultured bacterium
ATCCACCAGTTCCTTTGCCCCATATTTCATGGCAGCAACAGTTCCGGCGCCGATTTTCATTTCACCATGGGTGAGGGTTGGGCCATCTCCAACCACAAGGACCCTTTTCCCGCGGATCATGGCCGGGTTGTCGATCTTGATGGCCAACGCGATGGCCGCGAAGAGGCCGAACCAGCATAAAGCTCGAACAAGGCGGTTCCAGGCCCCGAATTCACGCGTGGCGCGAAGGAAAACGGAACACCACCAAATCGCGAGCCCCGCGGGGACCCAAAGGGCCGTGGTTCCCGGAACCGAGCCGGAATTCGAGAAAAAAAACAACGCGCCCAGGAGGGCGGCCAATAATCGTAAAAAGGATCCGGCGGCCCCGGGGGATTTCCACCCCAACAGAATCAAACCAACCACGAGAGGGATCGGCGTCCAACCCAAGGAGGACACGGCTTCTCGCGAGAATCCACCCCCGGCCAGATGGGCCGCGAGCAGATCATTCCAGGAGTGGAGCGTTTCCCTCCAGGGATGCGAACCGCCCCAATCGTGAAGCGAACGACCCGCGCGGAAAACGACCCAAAGCAAGGGTGTCAAACCCAGAAGGAAATACAAAATCCCCCCTGGAACCCTGCGCAAGCCCTCCGCGGGGCGTCGAAAGAAGAGCAACAACCCGAGAACGCCCCAGGCCGGATGGACGCAAGCCAGGCAACCCGTTAGAAAAGCCGCGGCGCGAGGAACCTTTTTCTCCCCCGTCATCCTTTCCAGCATCAACGCGAGCAAAAGCCCCAATGACGCCGTGAAGCCCGAAGCGATGCCCGAAAACAACCACGCGGGCAGGGTCAGGGCGGCGGCGGCGGCGGCGACCCAGGCGAGACAACGCGCCACGGCGCCGCCTTCCCAAACGGCCTCGATGCGTGAAACCGCCAAATACGCCCAGACGACCGCCATCCCGACACACGCGAGAATTGGCAGATCGGGCAGAGTCCCACCTGGAAGCAGGGGGACACACGCGCTCGCCAAAAGATAGGTCAGCGGCGAGGCGAAGGGTTGAGGAACTCGGCCGTCAAGAACCGCGAGCCAATAGGAGGGATCGTTCCCCCACTGAAAGCCCGGGGAGCGGTGGGTGACATACAAGAACCCGGCGACAAGTCCCAAAAGCGCTCCGGCGCCCCAAGAAGCCATACGGCCTCGGAACGCGATCCCGCACCCCAACAATAAAGCCGTGCCCAAAAGGCCGACGAGCACCAGGAGCGACCCCTCAAACAGGCGACCGCGTTGGAAAACCCACCACCCACCGGCTTGAAACGCCAAAACGACGAACCAGGAAAAACGGCGCAACGAGACCAAACGAACCTTGCGAGCCACCGCCTCTTCCTCGGCGGCCAACGCCTCAATGCTCCTGGGTTTGGGCGGTTTCAAAAAGTCATCCTTTCAACCGGCGCCAGAGAACGGCCATGCCCTTCAGGGTCAGGTCGGGACTGATGTGCTGGAATAATCCGGCGTCCTCAAACAAGTGGCACCAGCCGCCCGTGGCCACCGCGGGCGCCACCTTCCCCAATTCCTTTCGCACCGCCAGAAGTATTTCCCGGGTCTGTCCCACGGCCCCGTGGTACACGCCGGAACGCATGGCGTCCCGCGTGGTTCGCCCGACCGCGTGACGCGTTTTTTCGAATCTCACGGAGGGAAGTTTGGCGGTATAGCGGTGCAAAGCGGCGAGGGAGGTCCCGATCCCGGGGATAATCACCCCTCCGATATAACGTCCACGAGAATCCACCACGTCGAATGTCGTGGCGGTGCCGTAATCCACCACGACCACCGGAGCCCCGTACAGTTCCCTCGCGGCCAACCCATTCATCACGCGGTCCGCGCCGACCTCGCGGGGATTTTTGTACACAATGGGCAATCCCAGGTCGAGGCGCGAGGTGACGAAGATCGGTTTGAGGCCGAAAACACTCCCCAGGGCTTTCCGCACTCCGGCGTCCACTGGAGGAACCACGCTTGACACCACGATCCCGGCGGGGCGACCCCGGCGAGCCAACCGCTTTGCCCAGGTTCGCGCCCCCGCGACGGATCGAATACGCTCGGTCGGCCAGTCCTCATGACGCGCCACGTCGTTTTCGAGCATGAGACCCGAAACTACGCGTGTATTGCCGATGTCCACAGCCCAAATCATTCAAAACCCCCAGACGCGATGAGCCGCCAGCCGTCGACTTTCAAAATTCTTAAAACACCGTCCATGACCCACGGCCCATGACTGACCGCCGTCAGTGGTTTTGAAGGATTATAGCCGACCTGGCTTGAGACGTGACCGAGGGGATTCCCGCATGGCCCCAGGCCGCGGCCTCTCAAGTCGAAGTGTCTCCACATCGCCCGCTGTCACCCGTTCCGTGATCCCGACGTCGTTACGAACCAACAACGCCCCATGGGCGTCCACATCCAGGGCCTGCCCGAACAACGAGCGGGTCCCTTGATGGATCCGGACCTGGTGACCCAGCACGGTGGATCGGGCGCGCCATTCCTTGAGAACACGGCTCGGATGTCCGGCCCGTAGCCATCCATAAACCTCCTCAAGACGGCCCAAAAGACTCCTGAAAAAAGCCGGCCGATTCACGGGACGCCCCAAAGCCTGAAAAAGGCTTCCCGCGCGATCCCGCAGTTCCAGGGGAAAATCCTTGTCGCGCGCATTCACATTCACGCCGATGCCCACCACGGCGTACTGAAGTCGATCGATTTCCGCCTGCGTCTCCGTAAGGATTCCGCAAGTCTTCCGGCCGTCCAACTCGACGTCATTGGGCCACTTGATGCCCGGCCGGGCTCCCGCGTCCTCAAACGCCAGCGCCACGCCCACGGCGGAAGCCAAGGTCACCAGCGGCAGTTTTTCCGCGGGTAGCGCGGGTCTCAACAGCACGGAAAAAGCGAGACCGCGCCCCCGGGGGAGATGCCATTTTCGGCTGAGACGACCTCTTCCCTTCGTCTGGGATTCGGCGGCCACGACAGTGCCCTCCGGCGCCCCCGCGCGAGCCAATTCATGACACGCGTCGTTCGTGGAGCCCACCGTCTCATACGCCACATAGGTTCGACCCAGTATTTTCGTCGAAAGCCCCGCGGTGACGATCTCGGGCCGCAAGCTGTCGGGAAGGGCGCCCAGCCGATAGCCTGTGGAAGCCCGGCCCTCCAAAACGCACCCCAACGCGCGAAGATGACGCACGTGCTTCCAAACGGTATTCCTGGAGACTTGGAGAGACCGACTCAAATCAGCGCCCGAAAGATACCGGTCGGAGGACCGAAGAAGATGCGCCAGGATGGCCGAAGCCACCGGATCGGGTCGGTAGCGGCCTGTCGATGTCACGCTTTCGATTTCCCGGCAAGGGACAGTTCGAGGGAAAAATCGATCGGTGGCGCCGAATGGGTCAAAGCCCCCACGGACACACGCTCCACGCCGGTCTTCGCGTAGGCGCGAATGTTCGCCAGGGTAATCCCTCCGGACGCCTCCGTGGACACGCCGCGAGGCACGAACTTGAGCAGGCGTTTGATTTCCGTGGGGGTGCGGTTGTCGAACAGGAGCGCGTCGGCCCCGGCTTTCAAAGCCTCGCGAGTCTCCATTTCGGTTTCCACCTCCGCCATGAGAAAAGCCCGAGGTCCAAGACGCCGTCTCGCCGCATGAACCGCGGCCCACACCCCGCCCCCCAGCGCCCGATGGTTGTCCTTCACCAGGACGTGCGACGCGAGGTTGAAACGGTGATTGCGCCCCCCTCCCATCCGAACGGCGTAACGCTCAAAGTTCCGCCAGAGCGGGGTGGTTTTCCTCGTGTCATACACGCACGAACGACCCGCGGATCGTGTAAAAGCGCGGGTCAGGGTGGCGACTCCCGAGAGGTGGGACAACAGATTGAGCGCGGTCCGTTCGCCCGCGAGCACCGCGCGGGCGGGGCCTTGGAGGCGGGCCACGACTTGTCCCTTTCGGAAGGTTTGTCCTTCCCGTCGGCAAGGGCGAAGACGCGCTCGCGAACTCAACAACTTGAAAACCGCCTCGAAAGTCGGCATCCCGGCCAAGACCCCCGGTTGTCTGGCGAGAATCACGCCGCTCACGCGCACATCAGGCCGCAGGCAGGATCGCGTGGTGACATCCTTCCAGGCGCCGTCCTCCCGCAGAGCGGATTTAAGCAACTCGATTTCGGCCCGCCCCATCCTCCACGTTTCCACGCTCATGTTTCCCACACCCCCCTGAGGAACGATTCGGTCTCCTGATACAATATCTCGCGATGGGCGGGCGTCTCAAAAAGATGCCGCGCGCCCGGAAGGGTCTTTCGAAGAAAAGGGCATCCCCTTTTCGCGAAGGTCGATTGGTACGCGGCGGCGGCGGCGGGCGGCACCGACTCATCGCGATCACCCCGAACAAGAAGTGTGGGACCCTTCCAGCCCTCCCCCGGCGTCATCCCGCGGTACCGGTCAAGCCCCTTGGCGAAAGGGGCCTCCAGTCGCTCAGCCATGACGTCCACGCTTCCCTGTCGCCGCAAGCGCTCGTCGCCATGCAGGCCCATGAACTTCGTTTGAATCCGCGCGGGATCGTCCACCGGGGCCCACAAAAGCAGTGCCCCCAAATCACCCCGAGGCAGT
>CAZSKE010000232.1:0-3409 GCA_964607325.1 uncultured bacterium
GCGGAACTTTGGAAGTTGAGCGTCACGATTTTCGACGGGTTTGGGAAGAAGGAAGGGGAACTGGGGCTTGAGGGAAAGGGATTGCTGGACGCGCTTTGGCCGGTGGATCAGGTGGAATCCGGCATCTTCTATTACCGTATCCAAGCCGAGCATCTTTCCACGGGGCGTGTCCTGAAATACCCGGTGGGGAAATTCATGGTGGACCGTATCCAACCACCCACGCCCACGCCTCGACCGCGGAGAAACAAGGCGAAGAAGTGACTGACGAGGACGCCGAGTTCTTCCGCGCGACCCTCGGGGACCGTGGCGGGAAAAATTCGCCCGCCGGAGCTTTCAAGGCCCGCCCCTGGGCAAGGAACGCGTGTCCGAGGCGTGTTCCTCGGTGGCGCAAATCCCCTCCGTCTCCTATGATGTCATCGGTTCAATCACCATGACCCCGTCCATCCCTGAAATCCTGCTCGTGGGACGACCCAACGTGGGCAAGTCCACCCTTTTCAACCGCCTGTCCGGCAAGCCCTTCGCGCTTGTGGATGGCCGGCCTGGAACCACGCGCGACCTCAAAAGCGCCGAGGTGGAATGGGATGGGCGCGTTTTTCGTTTCGTGGATTCCGGAGGTTGGCTTCCCGGTGGCGAAGGCGGGCGCGTCGACGACCAAGTGGGGCGTCTCATCGCGCGGCGAAGCCTCCAGTCGGACTATTTGGTTTTCATGGTGGACGGCCCCATGGGCTTGACCGCCTCCGATCGTGTCTTGGCGCGCCACTTGCGGGAGGGTGGGCGCCCGGTCCTGTTGGTCGTCAACAAGGCCGACCGGATGGAGGATCAGGAAGTCTTCATGGCGGATTTCGCGTCGTTAGGATTCGAGGATTGCGTGGCGCTCTCGGCCATGCACGGTTTAGGCTCGGATGAGTTGCTGGATCTGCTCTCCTCCAAGATCCCGAGATCGGAAACCGCGTCGAAAACGGCGCTCGTCGAGAAAACATTCAAGATCGCGGTTATGGGGAAGCCCAACGTGGGAAAATCCTCCCTACTGAACGCCCTGTTAGGCGAGGAGCGTTTGGTGGTGGACGATCAACCCGGAACGACCCACGACTCCGTGCAAGTGCTCTTGGTGGAGGGTGACCAAGATATCGTCGCGGTCGACACGGCCGGTATCCGGGCGCCCAAGCAGGTGGATTCCCGGGTGGAAAAAATTTCCATCGACCAGGCCCTTTACGAGCTTCAGACCTGCCAAGTGGTCTTGTTCCTGTTGGACGGTGAAAAGGGGATCACGCACCAGGATACGGCTTTAGCGCGCCTCATCGGGGACGCCTTCCGCCCGGTGGTATTAGTCGTGAACAAGTGGGACATCCACCCGAAGGGAGCCGAGCAGGCCTGGGCCGACAAGGAAGCCCGGAGGCAACTCAAGAGTCTCTCCTACGCGCCGCTTCTTTTCACGAGCGCCAAATCCGGGTTGGGCCTCTCCAAGGTCCTTCCCACGGCTCGCCGGGTTTACGACGAAAGCTGTCGGCGGATCCCCACGGCGGTCTTCAACCGGGCCTTGCAGGAAGTCGTGGGGCGGCAGTCGCCGCCTTTCCGGAAAGGGCACCGTCTCAAGCCCCTCTACGGTTTCCAGCGGCCGGGCCACCCGCCGGCGTTCGAGATTTTCGCGAATCACGCCGAATCCGCCGTGCCTTCCTACACGCGATACCTGGAGGTTTCGTTGCGGGAAGCTTTCGACCTGCGTTACACTCCCCTGCAGTTGGTGTTCAAGACCAAGAAGGTCTCCCCGGAAAGAAGACGACCCGTGAAAAAGACGAAAAGGGAAAAACCGTGACGATCGTCCCTTACGGAATCTTTGTCGCCGTTTGGTGCTATCTGCTGGGTTCCATCCCTACCGGCTATTGCGTCGTCAAGGCCGTGAAGGACGTGGACATCCGGAAATACGGAAGCGGCAACATCGGCATGACGAACGTGTGGCGCGTGGCCGGGGCCGGTTGGGGAGTGACGACTTTGGCTCTCGACGTGCTCAAGGGGGTCCTGGCGGTGTGGCTGGGCGGCTCTTATTTCAACAGCGACGTGTTGAGGGTCGTCGCCGTGGTGACGGTCCTGCTCGGAAATCTTTTCCCGGTATTCCTGAAATTCAAGGGCGGCAAGGGAGTCGGCACCAGCGTGGGCGCCTTCTTCTCGCTCGTACCGTTGGAAAGCGCCATCGGCGCCGTGGTTTTCTTCCTGGTGATCGGGCGCTGGAAAATGGTCTCCGCCGCCAGCCTCGCCGCGGTGACGGTCATGGCCCTCGCGGTGGCCCATCGATCCGGGATCGTATGGCCCATATCCCGGCTGGCGCTCGCGGGATGCCTTTTGGTTTGGTGGAGCCATCGTGAAAACATCGCTCGGATCCTCCAGGGTACGGAGAATAAGATCGGGAAGTCGAAAGCCGTTCCTCCGGCCCCGCCTTCCGACCCGGCGGAAGCGGCGCCTCCCGCCCCGGGAGTCGCCCCATGAGGATCGCCGTCCTGGGAGGGGGAAGCTGGGGCATCACCCTGGCGGGTCACCTGGCCCGTGGAAACCATTCCGTTCGGTTGTGGGAATTCGATCCGGGTCGCGCTCGAAGGTTGGCCGCCGACCGCGGGGATGAAGTGATTCTGCCGGGCTTGCGCGTGCCAAGCGCGGTTTTGATCACGGGAGATTTATCGGAAGCGCTTCACGCGGCGGAAATCGTCCTGTTCGTCGTGCCCTCCCATACGATTCGATCGACCGCTCGCCAAGCCGCCGGCTTCTGGCCGTCCGGCGCGTTGGCGGTGGTGGCCGCCAAGGGGATCGAGGAAGAAACCTTGAAGCGCATGGACGAGGTTTTGGAGGAGACGCTTCCGAAGGGCGTTTCCGTGACCGTTCTGTCCGGCCCCAGTCACGCGGAAGAGGTCTCCCGGATGCAGCCCACGGCCCTCGTGGCCGCGTCCCGCGATTCCGGGGCCGCGAGCGCCGTCCAAGCGGCTTTTCACCACGAGCCGCTTCGCGTCTACACTTCCTCCGATGTGGTCGGCGTGTGCCTGGGCGGCAGTCTCAAGAACGTCATCGCGTTGGCGGCGGGCATCCTGGACGGGTTGGGGCTCGGGGACAACACCAAGGCGGCCCTCATGACGCGCGGACTCCATGAGATCACCCGGTTGGGGATCGCGTTGGGAGCGTCCCAGGGCACTTTCGCGGGTCTGGCCGGCATGGGCGATCTTTTCGTGACCTGCATGAGCCGACACAGTCGCAACCGGCTTCTGGGGGAGAAGATCGGTCACGGCCTGTCCCTGGAATCGGCGTTGACGGAAATGGTCATGGTGGCGGAAGGCGTCAAGACTTCCCGCGCGGCCCGCGAGTTGGCGCGAAAGGCGGGGGTCGAGACCCCGATCATCGATCAAACCTGCCGGGTGTTGTTCGAGGG
>CAZSKE010000232.1:3419-4585 GCA_964607325.1 uncultured bacterium
CGCGTGACGCTAAACCCGAGTCGCGGGAACCTTGACGTGACCCGGAACGACTTGGCCAAGCGCTTGGGCGCCTTGGGGTTGACCCATGACCGGGCCCGAGCCGCCGTGGACGCCCTTTTTGACGCGGTGTCCAGCGCCTTGCGTGAAGGGCGATCTGTTTCTATAGTGGGGTTTGGAAAGTGGGAATGGCGCGAGCGAAAAAGCCGTTCCGCGAGGGACCCGCGAACGGGGAAGCCACGCCTTCTTCCGCCGCGCAAGAAACTCGTTTTCAAGCCGAGCGAGCAAGTGAAGAAACGGCTCAATGGCGTAAGCGGTTAGGCGTGTGGAGTTGGGAGTTTGAAGCTGATCGCTGACAGCCGACCGCTGACAGCGAATCCGGGGGTTCGCCATTGGTGCCTGACGACAAGCTCATTTATACGATCGGCGACGCGGCTCGTTTGGTGGACGTCAAGCCTTACGTTCTCCGGTATTGGGAAACGGAGTTTCCCCAGTTGCGACCCGAGAAGTCGATCACCGGACAACGTTGTTACCGAAAAAAAGATCTGCGGATCGCGCAAACCATCAAACGTCTCCTTCACGACGAGAAGTTCACCATCGCCGGCGCGTTGCAGAAGCTCGATGAATTGGGGGAGGACGGCTTGGATCAAATAACGCTTTTCGGACCCGCCGGAAGGTTATCCGGACCCGCGGATGAAGCCCTGGACGCCCCAGGGGTTCCGGCCGGGCGGTTGAGGGGCGATGAGGTCGAGGTCGACCCCATGGCCCAGGCCTTGATGCACGAACCCCAGGTGCCGCCGGCTTCCACGCCGACCCGCCGAGTGGAGGACAGGAATCCACGTCCGAGCGCCTCGGATCCGAACCCTTCCCAGACCTTCAAGGCGCTCCTGGCGGACTGCCTGCGGATCCTTCAGAAATACGAGTGATGGCCGACGAACGGACGCCCTAAAGCGCTTGATGCTTGGGGACGTTTTCCCTAAGATTATCCCCCTTTGCCTGAGTCGGCAGGTGTCCTGTTTGCCGCCTCCGACCAACCCGCCGGGGGAACTCTTCGACGGGCTCAGGGTGACAAAGGGCTGGGTGAGGGGGATTAATGCGCGGCTTGCCGCGCAAAATCCTTTTGGACATTAAGTGGGGAATGGCAAGCCCGCGATGTAGCGCACTTAGGG
>CAZSKE010000233.1:0-4580 GCA_964607325.1 uncultured bacterium
AGGTGAAGGTGTTCGTGGCGGTCGGGGTAGGGGTGAGGGTGCGCGTGAAGGTGGACGTGCGGGTGGGCGTCATGATCGTGATGGCCCCGCAGTTCACGGCCACTGTCACGCTGGCCGTGATGGGCGAGTCCACCGTCGAGGACACCGAGGCGTTGTTGACGTAGGTGCCGGCCGTGTTGGGCGACGTGGCCGAGATCGTTAGGGTGTACGCCGATCCCGCGATCATGTTGCCCAGGGCCCAGGTCAGGTTGTTGCCGCTGAAGGTGGCCGTGCCGATCGGCGCCGTTCCCACCACCGCGAGGCCGCTGAAGCCCGAGGGAAACGCGTCGAACACGGTCACATTCGGCACGTCGCGTCCCGCCACCGGTCCGTTGCCGAAGATCCGCCGCCACACGTAACCGTCCCATTCCTCCACCAACACCTGGGTGTAGCTCACCGCCGCGGTCGGGGGCGGCGTTCCCGTGCCGATTCCATAGGGGTCCCAATTGTTCACCGGCACTTTGGAGCCGTCCCCCTTGGTCCAGTCGGGCGACACCGGGAGGGGCCACCAGACGGGGTTGCTTCCCACCGGCGCGCCGTTGGCCTGCCACGACCACGCCTGGACGCCCGCGCCCCCGGCCATCCACAGGTCGCGCGGCCGCGTGTACAGGCCGCCCGCGGCCCCGGCGTCCACGTAAAACGCCAGCAAGGCCGAGTTGGTGTTGAGGTCGCCGTACTGCATGTTGCCGCCGGTGTTGCCGGAGAATTTCTGCGTGTACCAGAAGTTCGGGATGCCGGCCAAGTTGCCCGGGTACAGGAAGGTCGAAACAGCCGCCGAGGCGGGCACGGGTGTGTCGAACCACCTGAAGACGTACCGTTGGTTCCAACGACCCCAAGCGTCCGAACCCGGCAACACCGGTAGCTGAGTCATGGAGTCGTTGCCCACGTAGTCGGGCAGGGGCGGGACGAAGAAGTCCGCAAAGGTGCGTCCCGCGCCGGAGCCGTACGTATTCGGGTTATGGATGGCGTTCAGCCCGAAACTGGTCTGCCGGAGCGGGGACCCCGTGACGCCGTAGGTGTCGTCCCAGAAGTAGAACGACCAGCGGTAGTTGCACGGGTTGATGAGGGGCTCGTAGGCCTCGGTGCGCAACTGGCTGTAGAACATGATGGGGCCATTCATGTAATTGTCCGCGCTGAACCCCGGATACACCTTGGGGCGCCCGCCGTTGAGCCATAGGTTGGGGTCGGCCTTGTTGGTGACCGCGATCGAGAAGGTGATGGGGTTGTTGCACTGCACGGTGCCGGTGCTGGCCTTCTTGGTGATGGCCAGCGACCGGCTGATGATGTCCACGCAATTGCGCTTGAAGATCATGGAGACTTCGTTGGGATACTCGTTGGACGTCCAATGCAAGGTGGATCCCACCGAGATGGTGGCCACGTTGCAGATGCGCTGGTTGGCGGCCGTGGGGCTCACCCGCACCACCAGAGTCACCGCTCCCATGGTGGAGGCCTTGTTGGTTCCGCCCCCGGCCGTGTTCTGCAAACCGGGCACCGAGGGGATCTGCCAGCGAAGCGTGCCGCTCGAACCCACGGAGGGAGCCAAAGCGGCCGAACCGGCCGAACCGGTCGCGGACAGGAACAAGAGATCCGAGTCCAACACGTCCACGATGGACACCGCGGAGGCCGTGACGGCCCCGTAGTTGCGGTAGGAAATCACGTAGGTCAGGGTGTCGCCCGTGTAGGCGAAGGTCTTGTCCACCGACTTGTAAACCTTCAAGTTCGGACGGGCCGTCATGTTGCAGGGGCTGTGGAAGTTGCCGGTGATGGCCAAGAGGCCGGCCATGCGGTAAAAGGAATGGAAGTATTCGGGCGCGTTGGGCTGGGTTCCCGTATCCGGGCGCTTCAACCACACCAGGAACAACTGACGATAAAGGTTATGTAACAGTTCCAGTTGCTGGACCTGCGTGAGCGACGTCGTGGCCCCCACGGCGCAGAAGGCCATAGGGCCGAAGCCCCAGGGATCCGGGTTGGGACCCGGCATCACGCCCGCCTGGGTCCAGTTGCCGCCGCCCACCCGCCACTGCGCGAAGCCCCAATAAGCGAGGCCGTAAGTCTCGTTGTAGGGTGGATTCCCAGCGACCCTCGGATCGTAGAAAAGCTTGGCGAAGTTGTTCGCGAAGGTGTTGGTGGCCGTGTTGCCACCCGCCGCGGGTTCGTGGGCGATGGGGTCCCAATGGTCCGTGGGGGCCGGGTACCAGAGGTTGGTCAATCCGATGCGGAAAGGCGTGCGAACGCCTTCGGCCAAGGTACCGCCCCAGCTCTGGCCCGCGAAGGTAACCACTCCCGCGTCGTCCACCCCGTACCCGTCGGTGCCGATGGAATAGGGCCCGAACTGCGTGTTCAAGGCGTTGACGACGTACTCGCTCGACACGCCCCCGCGGTACAGCATGGTGGCGGCCATGGCCAGCATGGTGTTGCCGCTGGCCTCGGCCTGCGTGGCCGAACTGAAACAGCGGAAGTAGCCGGGCGCCAGGTACGACGTGCAGGACTTGGGGTTGCAATTCGCCACGCCTTGGCCCTGGCAATAGGATGACAACTGCGGGTAAGGCGGATGGGCCGCCGTGTAGGCCCACTGCGTGAAGTCGCCGTTGTTCTCGGAGCCCTTGACGTATCCGTCCACGCCGATGGCGGAATCGTTCTGCGGGCAGGTCGTGGGAGCGGCCGGGCAAGAGGGCTCGCCCGTCCCGGGCCGCCATAGCGTCAAACTCATCATGTAGTTCAGGAACTCGGTGCGGTAGCTGATCGCCCGGCCGGCCGCGTCGTTGTATCCCGAGTTGGCGCCCCATTGGCGCCAGGCCACCAAGAGGGCGAGGGCCGCGTCCTCGTCGCCGTCGGTAGCGCCCCCGGCGCCCGCCGTGTGGGTCCATGAGATGAGCCCGGGGTTGCCGCAGTTCTGCAGGGTGCCCTGCACGACACTGCCCGCCGACTCGTAGCTGATGGCCCCGTCCATGAAACTGTGGGTGTTGATCCACAGTCCGTCGAACGTGTCCTTGTCGGCCATGTAGGCCGCCATGAGGAGCGCGTAACCGTCGCCTTCCGAACAGGTTGGGTTGCCGATGAACACGAAGCGGTTCGGCAAGCCCGCGGGCTTCCATCCGCTGACCACCGAGAGGCGCCGCATGGCTTCCACGTACGCCTGGATCACCTGGACTTCCATCTCGGCATGTGGAACACCGTCCGGGTTGTAGAGGGCGATGGTGCGGCCCGTGGCGTACTCGAGAAACTGCGGGAAGGGCCACTGGGGCGTTTGCGGCATCACCGTTCCCTGGTTGATGTTGGCGGCCGTGACAGGAAACGCGGCATGGGAAAGCCCCGCCGGGAACAGGGAGAGCCCCAAAAGAAGCACAATCGCTTGTGGGATGCGACGCTGATTCATCAAAATCCGTCCACGGGTACTCTTACGTTTTTCCGCGGATTTTGGCCCGCGGTCTGCAATTTCATTGTGACCGGGCAACACGTTATGACCGGATGAAAGCGGATACACGTTGATAAAAAACGTTATCAGCCTAATTCCGGGCCTGTTTGGGGTGTCATTCTACCACCACCCCTATATTTAGACGGTTTTTGGCCCGGTTACTTCCCAAACATATTCACGTTAAAAAGGCTTCGAATTAAAGGGATAAATCCACACCCCTAACAACCGCCATCCCTATTTAGCCGGAATATCGAAAATCATAAGTTTGCCTATTTATTAACAGTATTTCGGGCTGAAACCGCGCGCGGCTACAACGTGGTCTATTTTAAATTCTCAAATTCTTTTGTAACTGGGATACACCGCCCAATTTTAACTGGGATTCAGGGGATACAGGGGATACGACGAACAATACGGGCCTGAGAAGAGCATCTTCGATGCCCTTTTGAATGACCCTCTCCCAGCCCGCCCAAAACACCTTCGGTCTTTTGTCGGTCTGGACAGGGTCATTCAGCGGCTCGCACCTCTCGCCGCCTTCTCAGGACCCTCCGCCATCCCCCACACCAAAGGGTCAGGCCTCACAATTCACTATTTGAGAGATGAATGCCCGTTACATATAGGTTTCCAACCGCGTGAGTCATTCGCTATCCGCGAAACGTCATCGCAGTATCAAGACACGCGCCGAGCGGGATTCGTAGCGGCTCACGAATTGCAAAATATACACACCGCTCGCCACGGGATCGCCCGACTTGTTCTTCCCTTCCCACACGAGCGTCTCATCCATCGGCGCGTTCGTGGCGCGCTCTTCCTTCAACGTCATCACCAGCTCGCCCGCCGAGTTGTACACCTTCAGCGAATACATCCCCGCCAGGGCCAAGTGCACGTTCACCGTGAGCGGCGGATAGTCGGTGATCGGCCGATACACGTTGCGCGACACCCAGAAGCCCGTCCCGGGCGTGGGCGACAACGACGGCGTTCCCGTCCAGGTCCTCGTGGGCGTGAGCGTACGCGTCTTCGTGGGCGTCAGGGTCTTGGACGGCGTCTTGGTCCAAGTGAGCGTTGGCGTCGGGGTCGGCGTTTTCGTCCCCGTCAACGTCCAGGTGGTGGTCGCCGTCGGCGTCCAGGTGCG
>CAZSKE010000234.1:0-4571 GCA_964607325.1 uncultured bacterium
GAGCCCCCCCAAGGTCGGCTTCGGCTTTCCGACTCGAGCGGTCCCCATGAAGAAAATCTCAGTCGAGTTGTTTTACCAGGAAGCCAAGGAACGCCTTCGACTCTCGCTGGTTTCCGGCGAGAAGGGTTTGTCCCAACGCGGCGTGAGCAGCGTGGATGTCAACCGGATGGGCATGGCCCTGACCGGATTTTTCAAGTTTTTCGCGGCCGCCCGGGTCCAGATTCTCGGCAAGACCGAGGTCAGTTATCTCCAGACCCTCCCGCCCGCGGCGAGGGCCGCTCTCTGGCGCCGGGTGACGGCGTACCCCCTTCCTTGCGTGATCGTGACCCACCGCGTGAAACCCCCCAAGGAACTCCTGGCCGAGGGCGATCGTCACGGCATTCCGGTTTTCGCCACCCCGCTTCCCACCACCAAACTCGTGTCCGAGGTCTCGGTTTATCTCGAGGAGAAGTTCGCGCCTGAAACGACGTTGCACGGCACCTTGCTGGACGTGTACGGGGTCGGCATCCTGGTGTTGGGCGGTTCGGGCATCGGAAAAAGCGAGTGCGCCCTCGACCTCGTGGAGCGGGGACATCGTCTGGTGGCCGACGACATGGTGCATATCAAGCGCATGGCCAACCGCATCCTCATGGGGAACCGGTCCGAGATCATCAAACACCACATGGAGATCCGCGGGCTGGGCATCATCAACGTGGAGAGCCTCTTCGGGGTGGGGGCCATCCGGGATAAGAAGCGCATCGAGCTGGTCGTCAAGCTCGAGGACTGGGACAACCGGAAGGAATACGAACGCCTGGGTTTGTCGCCCGCGCATTACAAGATCTTCGACGTCGAGATCCCCATGTTCGTCATTCCCGTGCGGCCCGGCCGCAACCTGGCCGTCATCATCGAAGTGGCGTCCATGAACCATCGCCTCATGAAGCTGGGCTACTTCACGGCCCAGGAGTTCGCCGATCGCGTTTCCCGCCTGATGCAGGAAGAGAACAGGAAACGCCTCGCTCAAACCGGGGAGAAGTGAGCCCATGAGTTTTCGATGGCTTTATCCGGGAATGCGGCTCAAACGATGGTTTTTCCTCATGTTCCTCTCCGTGATCGTCCTGGGGATCGGTTTTTCGGGGCTGATGGGGAACCAGCTGACCGGCTTTCACTACCACACGCCCTTCATTCTCCAGGTCTCCCGAGCCATCCGAGGGCTGAAGTTCGTGGATGTCCTGATCGTGCTTTTAGGCTTGGTCGGCCTGATCTTCGCCGTGCGGCGGTCCCTCTTCGCGGTCCTCACGATCCTGATCCCCGCCCGGGAAAAAGAGTTCGTGAAGATCGTTTACGAGAAAACCCGGTTGAAGCGCGGCCCCCGCATCGTGGCCCTGGGCGGTGGGCACGGGCTTTCGAACCTCCTTTCCAGCCTCAAACAGTACACCAGCAACCTCACCGCGGTCGTGACCGTGGCCGATGACGGCGGAAGCTCGGGGATTTTACGCAAGACGTTCGGCATGCTTCCACCGGGCGACATTCGAAACTGCCTGGTGGCGCTCTCTACCGAGGAGTCCACGCTCCACCGCCTTTTCCAGTACCGTTTCAAGGGACATGGGGACTTGAAGGGCCACAGTTTCGGGAACCTGTTCATCACGGTGATGACCGAGGTTACGGGCGATTTCGGGCGAGCCGTCGAGGAATCCAGCAAGGTGTTGGCGACCCAGGGGACCGTCCTTCCGGTGACGTTCGACACCATGACCCTCCAGGCCCGTTTGAAGAACGGGAAGGTGATCACCGGGGAGTCGAAGATCGGGATGAGTTCTTCCCCCATCGCCCGTCTTGTCCTGAAGGAAAAAAACGTCAGGCCCAACCGGGAGGCCCTCAAGGCCATCCTGGAAGCCGACGCCGTCGTGTTGGGCCCGGGCAGTCTTTTCACGTCGGTGCTTCCCAATCTCGCGATCCCCGAGGTGGCCCAAACCATCGCGCTGTCCCGCGCGATCAAGATCTACGTCTGCAATGTCATGACCCAGCCGGGGGAGACGGATCATTTCACGGTTTCCGACCACGTTCGGGTCCTGCTGGAACACACGGCGGCGAATTTCGTCCATTACGTCGTGGCCAACAAGGAAAAGCCTCCCGCGCGGTTGCTCGACAAGTACGCCCGCGTGGGACAGGAGCCGGTAGTTGTGGACGAGGAGGCCATGGCCGCCTTGGGGCCCCAACTGGTCAAGGCCAACCTCCTCCACCGGGAGGATTTCGTCCGTCATGAGCCGTTTAAACTGGGCCGCGCTCTTATGAAACTCCTGGTTATTTGAAGCCCTGGTTTCGAATCGTCCGCCGGAAACCCGCCCGCGACGGGTAAAATAATCGGGATCGCCGTTTAACGGCCTCCTGAAGGAGAAGACCATGTTCGCCGTCATTGTCGTGACCCACGGACTCCTGGCATCCGCCTACCTGGATACCCTCAAACTGGTGCTTGGCGAATCCGAGGGTGTGGAAGGTTTCGGCCTGACCGCCGAGGAATCGGATGTCACGCTCGAGACCAACCTGGACGGCGCGATCACCCGGATGGACCCCCACGGAAAAGGGGTGCTTCTTTTGGTGGACATGCTCGGGGGAACCCCCTTTAACGTGGCCATGCGGTTGGGGATGAGGCGGAACCTCCGCGTGGTGACCGGCGTGAGCCTTCCCATGTTGTTCAAGGCGCTCACGGTTCGTGAAACCGAGACCGACCTGGACCGCGCGGCCTCGGAGATCCAGCACGGGGCGCGGGACGCGGTGGTGACGTCCGCGGATTTTTACGGCCGGTTCAAACGCGCTTAAGCGGCCGCCGTCGACTTGGTGTAAAAGCACTTCGAAAGGAATAGCGGAAAGAGCGATTCACGCTTTACGGCCCGTTGTTGGGGCCGAGGCCTGACCGCCGGCCGCTGACCGCCGAACCTTTATGGATATTCAACTGATTCGAATCGACGACCGGTTGATCCACGGCCAGGTGGTGGTGGGTTGGGTCAAGGCTTTGGAGATCCAGCGCCTCGTGGTGGTCAGTGACGCCGTGGCCGCCAACGCCATGCAGAGGACCCTCATGGAAATCGCCGTTCCCCCGGGATTGATGGTTTCCTTTCATCCCGTCGTGGAAGCCGCCAAAGCCTGCGAAACCGCGGGTCGCGAGCGGACCTTGCTCCTTTTCTCGAACCCGCAGGATGTCCTGGCCTTCGCGGCCGCCGGGGGCCCGGTGACCTCCGTGAACATTGGCGGGATGCATTTCAGCGAGGGCAGGCGTCAGGTCCACCGCATCGTTTGCGTGACCGACGAGGACGTCCGGGCTTTCAAGGCGCTGAAAGCGCGCGGGGTCGAACTCGAGATCCGCGCGGTTCCGGGCGACGCCCTCCAGCCCCTGGAGCAATGCCTGCCCGAATTGAGCGCGCCATGAAACGCGTCACGCTCCTCTTGGGCGTCCATAACCACCAGCCGGTGGGGAATTTCGGGAAGGTGTTCGAGGATCTTTACGCCCAGGCGTACGAGCCTTTTTTGAAAATCCTCCATCGCCATCCGACCATCAAGTTCACTTTCCACATCACGGGGCCGCTTTTAGAGTGGTTCCAGCAGAACAAGCCTCAGTACCTGGAAACGCTTTTCGAGATGTCGGTCCGGGGCCAGATCGAGTTCTTTTCGGGAGGCATGTACGAACCCATCCTGCCCATCCTTCCGGATCGGGACAAGGTGGGCCAGATGAAGGCCCTCAATCGGTATCTCGAAACGCGGTTCATGAAAACGCCGCGGGGTCTTTGGATCGCCGAACGGGTCTGGGAACCTCATCTGCCCATGTCGATTGTCGAGGCCGGGCTGGAATACGTTCCCATGGATGACGCCCATTTCAAGGCGGCCGGGTTCGCCGAGGAAGACACCTACGGTTATTACCTGACCGAGGAACAGGGCGCGGTGGTCAAGGTGTTTCCCATCTCCGAAAAAATGCGTTACTTGGTTCCTTTCCAACAAGTCAGCCAATCACTGGACCTGCTTCGCGGGATCGCCACCGAGGAAGGCGACCGATGCGTGGTCTTGATGGACGACGGGGAGAAGTTCGGAGGGTGGCCCGACACCTATCAATGGGTGTACGAGGACGGCTGGTTGGAAAACTTCCTGAAGGCCCTGGAGGACAACGCCGATTGGCTGACCACCTCCACTTTCGCGGAATATGTGGACCACCATCCGCCGCTCGGGCGCGTTTACCTGCCCGCGGCCTCGTACACCGAAATGGGGGGATGGGCCCTGCCGCCCGAAGCGGCCCGTGAATACGACGCTTTTCGTCATGATCTGTCACAAAGGGGCGAGCTGACCCGGCTGGACCGGTACCTGAAGGGCGGCTTTTGGAGAAACTTCCTCACCAAGTACGAGGAATCCAACCACTTGCAGAAAAAGATGGTCTGGGTTTCCGAAAAGGTCGAGAAGGCGCGCCGTCAGGTCGCCCGCAAGAAAACGAAGGTGGACGTCGCCGCCCAATTGGCCGAGGCCGAGCGCGCGCTTTACAGGGGGCAAACCAACTGCCCGTATTGGCACGGGATTTTCGGGGGGTTATACCTCAACCACCTGCGTTTCGGCGT
>CAZSKE010000235.1:0-4536 GCA_964607325.1 uncultured bacterium
TCTCCAAATCCTTCCGGTTTTCGTCCAACTCGCATCGGGCCACGTATTCGCGAAACCGAAGCTGGCTGGTGTAATACGTGCCGACCACGCAGATCACGGCGATCGTGATGAGGAAAAAAAGGTTCAAGTAAAAGTCACCGCTCGACCGTATCCCACCATGGGCCACGCAGGCCAAATAATAAAAAGCGATCGTTGTGAGCGAAACAACGAGGTTTTCCTGGAATGTCCAAGGCAGTAAAAGCGCCGTGGGGACCATGACCAGGATGAAAGCCACCCAATAGGGGGAAGCGGCCCCATCGGCGACGGCGATGTTCCATGCGATGCTGGCCGCGGGGATCAAGGGAAGAAGAAGGCCCCAGATATGGTAATAGGGTTGGGTGGCCCGAAGGCTCAGAAGCGCCCAAATGAGCGCGGCCAGGGAGCAGACGAGAAGTCGCGCCAGGAGGAACGAATTCGCCTGGTGTGGATAGCGGGTGATATCCAGCGAGGCCCCGGCGAGGGTCAAGACCACGACGATCAGACAACCGATTTTTTTGAGTCGAATACGCCGTTCTTTGTCGTAATCCAGGAATTTGCTTCGGATTCGAGGCGCAAGGGGGGGGGGCGCTGTTTTCATGCGGTCGGCTTTCGAATCTCAAGGTAAACATTGACGCCGGTGGGATCGGCCAAGGTGCGGCACGCCTCCGACGCGGCCGTTTCAGGCTTGAGTTCCAGCATGCGGGCGCGATCGCGATAAACCAGGTGCCACTCCAAAAAGCACTCCATGCCGAACCGAATGGGATTCGACGGGTCCACATTGGTGGCCACCAAAAGCCCACCCGCGTTTAGACGCGCGTAGAAGTAGTCCATCAGCCGCTTGCAAATCCGATCCGAAAGGTAATCAAAAAGCCCCGCGCAATAGATGAGATCGTATTTTCCGGCGGGGGGCTCCTCGCGATCGCGGACAGCTTCCTTAAGGATTTGGTTAACGGATTTTTGGACCAGCTTGATTTCCGTCGAGCGCTTATGCTGGGTTTTCAGATTCTCCAATAAGCGCCCCGTGTGATCGAGGGTTTCGGTGTTGAAATCCAGGAGGGTTAAACGGGTTTTCTCGCAAAGGTCGTCCTTGGCGAGGAATTGCTGGATTTCCCCGGCGGGGCCACAGCCAAGGTTGAATACCTCCAAGGGCCGGCCTTGCTTCGAAAGACGGAGCGATTCTTCCCGGAGTTTATCCCCCAGGTATTGAACGCGGTTGCGGTGCGCCTGGCAGGGGGCTTGGCTGAGGAAATGGCAGTTGAGGATTTTCGCGAAAAGCGAGCTTCCCTCCACGGGATCCCGCAGGATCATGTTGACCATCTCGTAGTCCCCCGCGTACCCGAGTGGCTTGTGAAAAACCCGGTAAACGAACGGGGAGCACAGGATGAAGGGATGCACTTGACGCCGGCCGTAAGCGCGATGCAGAACTTGTTGTTCCGCGCGGAGCCCCGAGGAGGCCTGCTCGAAGCGCTCGAAAAGGGAAGAGACGGCTGGAAACAAAGGTTCCCGGAGTTCCTGGATGATCTCCCGCTCGGATTGCAGGCGGTCGCGCCCGGTCTCAGAACGGATGCCGAGCTCCACTTGCTCCAGCCACCGCCTCAAATCCATCAGGGACGTCAGAAGGTCGGCCACCACCACCTTGAAATCGGGCGTGATCTGTTGGGATTTTTCCCATTCCTTGAGGAATTCGGAGAATTCTGAGCGGATCTTGTCCTTGACGAACAGGGAGGAGAAAAGATCCACATCCAACCAGCCGTCCTCGAGGGTGGCCTCGCAGACCAGCAGAATCCCGGTATTCACCAGATTGCTGACGACCGCCCGACCGGAATAAACCAACCGATCGCCAATGAGGATCTTGAAATCGTGCAGGACTTCGGATAATTGCAGAATGCTATAAGGATTGTAAACCTCGAAAACCACCATGTACCTGGAAAGACGGAGCGTGTTGGCGCGAACATCGGCGCCTTGGCTGTTTCGGCAGACGATAAAAGTCTCTTTGCCGTAGGTGATGGCCAACTCGATCTCCCGATGGAACGATGATCACTCGGTTGTTCGTGAAGCCGCGTTCACAATTTTAGTCGAATCCTATCCAAAGAAGCGACAAGAAGGGCTCATCACAAACCCGCCAAGAATCGTGACGGGCCCGTCACCGCGCCGGAAGCCAAACTCCTTAGACGCCACCATGCGTTCTCATCATTTTGTTCGAGCGTCGTGGCCGTGGCAAGCGCGGTACGAACGACCTTACGGTGTCTTCATTGTCGGGGCGCCCAGGGCCATGAATCTTCCCCTCCAATGGCCGCCGCCTTTCATCCGATACCAACGCATCGAGTTGAGACCGATGGCGACGAGCAACGCGTTGCCGATGGGATGGAAGAAGCAGGATAAAAACGGGAATCCGAAACGGAGCGATTGATGCGCGCGCAACAGGACCTGAACGCCCGCCAATGCCAGCGAGGCGCAGAATAAAGGCGAACCGGGTTTCGTGAGAAAAGGAAGCGCAAAAGGCAGAACCGAGAGGAGGAAGACCAGGGCGTGCCCCGCGAGGGCGCGCCCGAGGCGAAAATCAAAGGAAGGGTAGATGATTTTGGAAAGGCCCCGCCAGACATCGGTCGCCGAAGTGTACATCCGGCACTTCACGAGATCGCTTCCGTTATGGAGCGACAAGCGCATCCCTCGACGAACAACCATTTTCCCGAAGGTCAGGTCCTCATCGGTGCGATCGCGAACGGCCCGATGCCCACCCAAGGCCCGGTAGGAGTCCCGGTTGAAAAAAAGAAACTGCCCGTTGGCCCACACGAAACGGGAAAAGAGACTTCCTTTTTTTAACACCCAACGCTGGGGAAAAAACGAGATGAGATCGAAACAAAGCGTGGGGATGACCAGAAATTCAATCCAGGTGAGCGTGGTTTGAGCCGTCATGTACGTGAGGAGATCCGCGGAGGTGGATTCCGCGGCCAGGACGCTGCGCTTCAGGGTTTCCGGGTCGTGTTGGGTGTCGGCGTCGGTGAAAAGAAGCCAACGGCCCTTGGCTTTCCGGGCCAGTTGATCACACGCCCATGGTTTGCCGACCCATCCTTTTGGAAGGGGGCGGCCTTTCAGGATATGGAATCGTTTGTCCCGATGGGCCGCTCGACACAAAACGCGCCAGGTGCCGTCGGTGGATTGATCGTCCAGGATCAGGACTTCGTAGCGCGGATAGTTCTGACGCTGGAATCCTTTGAGGCAGGGGCCGACGCGTTTCTCCTCGTTGCGGGCGGGGATACAAACCGACACGAGCGGCCAAGCGCCGCGGCGAGAATCCACGAGAGGCGGTTTACGAAAAAACCGACGCAGGTTGTCGTGGCCGCACAGGGCTAGATAAATCGCGGCGACGATGTAGAAAACGGCGAGTATCTCCACGAGGCCTCTCTTCGCGAGCGGGTGGGCGATCCTGAAAATGGTCGCATAAATATTGTGCTATTACCAGACGGAAGTGTTGTGTGACCCCGTTTGGTTTATAGAAAAAGCCGGACGGGAAAGGTGAAAATGACGGCGCGCAAACGTTTATAAAAGCGGGAGTTGATCCTCGGAGGCCGTCGCCCGTTTGCGGGAACGACGCGAGGGGGGGCCGGCGGGATGGATCCCCTGGGCCGCGATTTTTTCGTCCCCGGTTTTGGAACAAGGGACGGGGGTGGTTTCGGGGGTTCGCGCCTCGGCCGTCTTTTCGACCTTTTTGGAAAAACGGGTTTCCGCGGTCTTGGAGGCTCGAGTCTCGGTCGTTTTCGAGAATCCGGAGTCCTTTTTTTTCTGCCGCTCGGCGACCGCTTCCCGGCCGTCCGGGCAAAGTTTCAGGAATTCGCACCAACCGCAAAGGGCCGATGTCTTCGTGGGAAAATCCCTGGATTTCTCGATGGCTTCGATTTTGGCCACGTACCGTTTGCGCAAAGCGGCGAGTTCTTGATCCGTGCGTTCGCTTTGAACCGCGTCATCCTCGAACGCCACGAAATGCCAAGCCAAACGAATGGGGACGTTCTTGAATTCGGGGCTTTGGGAAAGGCCGATTTGGTAGAGGGCCAACTGGTCCTCGTTGCGCGCGTCTTCCTCAGATAGCTTACGGCTTCCGGTTTTATAATCGTGGATCCAGACCGTGCCGTCCGGAGCGCGCGCCGTACGGTCGATATAACCCTGCATGCGGAACCGTCCCGCCGGGTCTAAATGGAAGATCACGCGTTTTTCGACGGCCAACGTTTGATCCTGATCGAAAGGCGAGTATTTTTCGTAATAGTGCTCCACATAGCCCTTGGCTCGGTGGTAATAATCCAGGACATCCTCCCCCTCCTTATTGATGCGCAAGGGGGTCTCGAAGCCGCGTTGCTTTTGCTTGATTTGGACTTCCTTCCAGGCTTTGTCCCAAGCCGAATCGAACCGGTCCAGGACTTCCGTCAGGGAGGGAATGCGTTTAGGAATTTCCCCGTAGAGGTATTCCATGGCCTCGTGGAAACGGGAGCCCATGAAAAGCTCGATACCCTCGGGAGAGGGCGA
>CAZSKE010000236.1:0-4531 GCA_964607325.1 uncultured bacterium
ACGGCTTTGGATTCCGCCGGCGCCCGGGAGTTGGCTCAACGGCCCCATTGGAAGTTCGACCTGCTATTGGCCTCCGAGGAAGCCGCTCCCGAAGGTCTGGAGATCCTGCATCGTGAACTCGCGCAATTCCAACCCAATCTCCAATTGGTGGTTTTGGAGCATCCGGCGCCCGGAGCCTTGTCGGTCACGTCCCATCCCGGAATATGTCCACCGTATGATTCGGATCAAGTGGCGGCAATTCTGCGGGAAGCGCTCAAGCGGTGATCGTCGTGGAATCATCGGATCATCGGCCTTGTCGTGGGCTCGACCCTTTGACCGTTTCACGCACTCCAGGGTTGTGGGTGCGGTGGCGTGGGAAGGCGGTCAATAAGCGCTATATCCAGCAATGGTTCTGGACGGTTCCGCCGAAACGTTGACGCTTTCCGTCGGTCGAGCTTATCCTGACAGGGGGCTGAAAACCCTTTTGGCGCTCGACCTGCCCTTGGAGATCGCCCGTTCGACAGGCGCAGGGTTGCCCGGGGCCTATCGAATGGCGGGGGGACTTTTTCAGCAATCCACAAAACAACGAACTCATGGAGTTTCCATCGACTGGTAACCGCCTATTTCGTCCCATCGTCAAGACGGTGGATGCGGAATAAGCGAGCACCCTATCGACCGCCGCTTTTACCGCGGGTAAAACGATTGCAATCGAGGTTTCTTCCATGGAAGACGACGATTTCAAACTTTGGATTCCCACCGAAACGCAGATTTTCGAGATCTTCAACGCGGCGTTGGATCGGTGGGGAAGGCTTTCCTGCGAGCCGCTGGACTTCCGCTCGGTCGAAACCGCGCAACTTCCCACGGAACGGAGGTTGGATTTCCAGTATCCGCGGGAAGGATGCCTGATCGCGCGATGTCCGGACGGATTGCCGATCCTGTTGGCGGAAAAGGTTTACGGCAAGAATCAAAAAGCGATGGGACGCGAGGAAGCCCTGCAGGAAATCATGGTGCTCTTCTGGTATCGATTGGCTTGCCATTTCTGGAAGGGCGACCCGTTGAAATTTCGTCCGGCGGTTTTCAAACCCAGTCGGCCGCTGGATTGGCCTGAGCGGGAACCCGACTCGGCCTGCATCGCCCTGGTCCGGGGTCATCCGGTGGAAATCCGTCTTTGGGCGGATTGATCGTCGCTCACGTTGAAAACGAGTAGGATCGGCGTGGGGCTGGAATAACATGATGAAACTTGATAATGGGCGCGTTCTTAACGCGCCGCGGGGGTTCCCTTGAATCCACTCGAAGTCTCTTTAGAAACACAAAAGGTATTCGAGCTATTCCCCGCCCTCCTGAGTTTTTTGGATGAGGAAGGGCGGTTTCTGAAGGTGAATCCGGCCTGGGAACTCAAAACGGAGTATCCGCCCCAAACGCTTGTCGGCTCCTGTCTTTTGGATTTCCTGCCGATTGAAGAACAGCCCGCGGCCCGGCGGGAGATTCAAGCCCTGAGGGCGGGCGCCGACCGTGTTTTCTTCCGCGCGGGGTTTCGGAGGAAGGAAGGTGGATACCATTACCTCGATTGGCAGATGATTCGCCCGATCGCCGGAGGCCCGGTTTTCGCGGTCGCCCACGATTTGACGGCGCTTCACGAGGCGGAGCGCGCCTTGGAGGAGAGCCGCGAGAAATTCAGGATTCTGGCGGATACCGCCACCGAGGGAATCGTTCTGAGCGATCAGGGCGTCATCCTGGGAACCAACGCGGCCATGAGCCGCATGTCGGGGTTTAGTCCCGAGGAGATCGTGGGAAGGGAAATCCTGCGATTTGTCCCCGCGAAGGACCACGCGAAGGTGGTGGAAAACCTGCGGCGGGAGGGAACGGGTTTTTACGAACTCACCGGCGTCCGAAAGGACGGAAGTTGCTTTCCCATGGAAATCATGGGCAGTTTCATGAATTACCGGGGACGCCCCGTGCGTGTCACCATCCTCAGGGACGTCACCGAACGCGAACAGCTTCTCGAACTCGCCCAAAGAAAATCGGACATCGCCCTTCAGGACAAGGAAAAATTCTTCCGGGCCCTGTCGGAAAACGCGCTGGATGTCGTTCTGGTGCACAACGAGCGGGGAAGCGTCCGCTATTTAAGCCCCTCGACCCAATGGGTGTTGGGATATGACCCGGTCACGAACACCGGAAAAAACGTTTTCGAGTTCGTCCATCCCGACGACCTGGGGACGGCCTTGGAAGCGCTGAAAAACGTCCTCGCCGGGGGCAAAGAGTCGTTGTTCTCCAAGATGCGGATTCGGCACCATAACGGCTCCTGGCGCGACATGGAGTTGATCAGCCGAAACCTCGTGGCCGATCCCATTGTGCGCGGCGTGGTGGTCAATCTTCGCGACGTGACCGACCAAAGGCACGCGGAAAACGCCCTGAGGGAATCGGAAGCCCGTCTCCGAAGCGTTTTCAACACCGGAAACCAGACTTATATCCTGGTGGACCTTCAAGGTCGGATTCAAATGTTCAACTGGGTGGCTCAAGAATACATTCTCCAAAAGCACGGGAAAAGCCTTGAGCCGGGCCAAGACCTCATGGACGTCATGGAAGAAAAGTCGAAGGAGATCTTCCGGCGGAATTTTATCGACGCTTGCGGCGGGGCCGTGAAATCCTTTGAAGTTTGCTTCTCGGAAAAAGACGGCCGTCCGTTTTGGATGGAAACGACGATGAATCCGGTTCGCGACGACACCGGGATCATCACGGGCGTCTGCGTCAACTCCGTCTCGATTGACGAGAGAAAAAAAGCGCAAAACCGGCTGATGCAGGTGCAGCGCTTGGCCGCCATTGGGCAGGTCACGGGAGCCATCGCCCACGAAATTAGGAACCCGCTCTCCGTCATCGCGGCCTTGGCGCGGCAGAAATCGGAATCGGGCGATGAGGATGGAAAACGCGTGGTAGCCCAAACGGAAAAAATCACGCGCTTGATGGATGACATCCTGGAATACGCGCGGCGTCCCGCGCTCAAACGCGTTCCTTTGTCACCGGCCACTATTCTACAGGCCGCGTTGGAATCGGCCCGCGCGCAAGCCGGCGAGGCCGCGCGTGGGGTGACCGCGAGGTGGAAAATTCAACCATTCACGGAGACCCTGTCGGGAGACAAGGATCGGATGGAGCAGGTGTTTCACAACCTGATTTTGAACGCGTTTCAAGCCATGTCAGGCGGGGGATGTGTCACGCTTTCGTGTTTCCAGACCGAACGCGGGGCCGAATTTATGGTCGAGGACGAGGGCCCCGGAATTCAGCCAAAGGACCTGGAGTGCGTCTTCGAGCCTTTTACCACCACTAAAAAGCTCGGGACGGGCCTGGGGTTGGCGATCAGCCGGAAAATCGTGGAGGACCACGGAGGCACCCTCGAGGCCTCCCGACGGGAACCCAACGGGATGGTCTTCAAGGTGCGGTTGCCTTTTTCGTCTCCGATGGCCGAATGAGGCGCTGTTCGAGAATAAGACTGAAGGGGAACCCATAAATCCTGTGGTGCCCTCGCCCCTAACGACGAAAGGCCTTGTCCCAAGCCGGGCTCTTTGGGATATAGTGCGTTTCGCCGTTTTCACGGTTCGTCACACGCCGTGGGTTTCGCCGCGGATATCACGTGGTCCACACTCCGAAGAGGCTCCCTTGGCATCCAAATCCAACCCCATTCCACCTGACATTTCCTTCGTCTCTCTTCCCAAGTTCTTGGCGCGATTTCATCATCTTCCCGAGCACGTCCCCTTGATTCTCGGGAAAGGAAAAGAGCCGCCGTCCGGGTACAACTTTTCGGAAGGCGTGAAGGCCATGGAGCGACTGCTTCAGACCTCCCCGAATGTCCCAGGGAGCCGCTTGTACGGCTTTTACCTCCGAAAGTGGCCGCTCTGGCAAAGGGTGGCGCCACTGTTGGAAGCCGGTCGGGTGGCGGAATCCATTCCCCATCTCGTGGAGGCGTTGGACATCGATCCGGACTGTCCCCTGACATGTTTTCAACTTGGTTTTTGTTTCCGCGCGACCGGGGAATTCGAGAAGTCCGTTTCCTTCTACGAGAAAGCCCTGACACTCGCCCCTGACACGGGATGGATCCACTCGAACCTGGGCAGGACCTACGCGGCCTGGGGCCGAGAGGAAGAGGCCAAGGCGGCCTTCTGGCGCGCGTTGGAATTGTTGCCGGGCGATCCTTTCGTCATGCAACAACTGGAGATCCTCGGCGAATTGGTCCGTCTGGGGGGGAGCCCTTCCGAGGGGGACACGATCCGGTATGTCAAAAGGCGCGATTTCGAGAAAAAGGTCGCGTTGGAAATTCAGAAGCGCTCCGATCCGAAAGACCTGCTGAACCTGGGTTTCAGTTTGCTTTCGGACCGGTTGTGGAATCTGGCGGAAGACTGTTTCGAAAAGACGAGGGAACGGGACCCTTCCTCCGCCAAATCTCTTCTGGGATTGGGATTGGCCCACCTTCAGCGGAACCATCCCGCGGAAGCGGAACGTTGGTTGGCGCAGTTTCTCGACCAGGAGCCCTCGTCGGCTCCGGGGCATCTCAATTTGTTCA
>CAZSKE010000237.1:0-4522 GCA_964607325.1 uncultured bacterium
TCATTACGCGCGGGAAAACGCCTTGGAACCGCTTGCTTGGGCGCTCTCGGGAGGCGAGGATTACGAACTGCTTTTTACCGTTCCCCTGGCGGTTTTGCGCGAAGTCTTGCGCCGAGCGCCGGGCGAGACCCAATGCCCGGTCAAACCGATTGGTCGTATCGTTCCCAGAAACAAAGGGGTTTCTCTGATCGGGGCGGGCGGATTGAGCGGCGCCTTGAAGTCGGCGGGATTCGATCACTTCTCGCGTTGATCCTCTATCGAAACGCGTCGAAATATGGCGTTTCGCTTCCCTCGGGATTCGGGCGCTCATCCCGGGGTTCTCGTCGGCCTCGAGATCGGTTTTGCGGTCGAAAAGGTTTTTTCCTTCCGACGCGGGTCGTTCGTGAAGCCTCGAAAACGAATAAATCAGGGGTCGCAAAGTGATAAACTTAAGGGTCATTCACGAGTGCTGACCTTCAGCTTCCACACGCATGACGCCGAGGAGACGTTTCTTTTCGGGGAAGCCGCCGGGAAGGCGGCCAAACCAGGGGATGTCTGGCGGTTGTCGGGTCCCCTGGGGGCCGGTAAGACCGCTTTCGTTCAGGGACTGGCCAAAGGTCTTGGCTACGAGGGCCGTGTGACGTCGCCCACGTTCGCCTTGCAGAACATTTACGAGGCTCGCCTGAGTCTTTTTCATTACGATTGGTACCGGTTGGAAAAAGCCGCCGAGGTGCAGGATTTGGGGTGGGAGGAGTGGTTGACACGGGGCGTGACCGCCGTGGAGTGGGGGGACAAATTCCCGGGGTTGTTTCCGCCCGGGGCGTTGCGGTTGGAACTCGAGATCACGGACGAGTGCACGCGGCGCCTGATCCTGACAGCTGAGTCCGGTCCCGCGGGGACCCGGGCCGAGGAGATGATCCGCTGCTGGCCGCCATAGAAGTCTCAACTCGCTTATCCAGCGTGGCCGTCCTCGACCTTATTGGCGAGAGCGAACCGGAAGAGATGCGTCTTCCGGATGACCAGGAAAGCGCGTCCGTTCTGGTGCCGGCTCTCGAGGAACTTCTTTCGCACCGGGGCGCCACCGCCCAGGATCTGGTCGCGGTGGCTGTTTCAGTGGGGCCGGGAAGTTTCACCGGTATTCGGGTGGGTTTGGCGACCGCTCAGGGGCTTTGCTTGCCCTCCCAGCTTCCCGCTTTCGGGGTTTCGACCCTGGACGCCTTGGCCGAGAATTTGCGGACCGACGGATGGTACGGCGAGGCACTGGTGCTGATCGACGCCCAGCGCGGGGAGTGTTTTACCGGCCATTACCAAGTGGAACCCGACGGGATCCTGATCGTGGAACCGCCCCGCATTGTCGCCCCCGAGGCCATGCCCGCCATGCTCCAACAAGGACGTGTTTGGGTCGTGGGCCCCGGAGCGCTTCGATATGAGGCTGACCTTCGGCGCTTCCTGGGCGCTGACGCGATGTTCGCTTTCACCGCCTCCCACCGGCCTCGAGCCGCGAGCGTGGCGCGATTGGCTTTTCAAATGTGGCAGGCGGGGTACCGCCCCCCCGTCAGCGATCTTCAGCCCATTTACCTGCGGGACCCCGCCCCCGATGAGAAATAAAACGAGAAATTCGGAATATTGATTCATGGTGATCCGTCCCATGCTCGCCATGGACCTTGACCAAGTGGCCGCCGTGGACGCCCTTTCCATGCCCTCGCCATGGTCCAAGGAGCTCTTCGAGGAGGAATTGAAGCTTAGCCTCGCGCGTTATTTCACGGCCGAGGACGGGCAAGGACGCGTGTTGGGATATTTGGGCTATTGGGAAGCGCCTGGCGAAGCGCATTTGATCACCCTGGCGGTGCATCCGGACGAAAGACGGCGCGGAGTGGCCAAAGCCCTTTTGAGTCACGCTTTTCATTTCGCCGAGGAGAGCGGGGCTTCCCTGGCCACCTTGGAAGTGCGTTCCGGGAACGAGGCCGCCCAAAGGCTGTACGAGGGTTTCGGTTTTCGCAGGGTGGCGTTACGGAAGAAATATTACGCTGATAATCTCGAGGACGCCCATGTCATGTTGATGGAATTGAAACCGGGCTAAAGTCGTTTCAAGGATTTAATAGGTCCGCGCGCAATAATTAGGGACTCTCCAGGTGGATCCTTTCACATAATACCGGACCATGTTCCAGATACTTTTCGACGTGCTTAACGATATCAGCGACCGGCTCACGCTCGCCTTCTGGCACCATCCCGTCAAGTTCGTGGGGCACAAGCGGCGCCAACTGCGAGAGGTTTTTTCGGGCCTCCATCCCTCCACCAACGTGGCCATTTACACGGGGGTTCTTTGGCTCATCCCCACCGTGATGGTGGAACAGTACAAATCCTTGTATTTGAACCACCTGGGTCTCGGGGCGGGCGAACTCGGTGTTTACAATTCACTGGCCCAGTTGGTCCTGTTGGCGAGCGCGTTGGTGGGGGGATTTCTGGCGGACGCGTGGGGACGTCGATTGACCCTCAACGTGTTCGACGCCTTGTCCTGGGCGATCCCGGCGCGTTGGCTGATGCCCGCCACGGCGAGGCCGAGCACGAGCGCGACGGCGGCAGCGGAGAGCATCGGCTCCCATCCCGCGATCAGGCCGATCGCGACCCCGGCGAACGCGCCCAACAAGTGGTTCGGGGTGGTGGCGATCCTGTCCTTCGGTTTCAACATGGCCGCCAATATTTCCTACAACTGCCTTCTGGTGGAAAAGAACCCCCCACGGCGCAGGGCGGATGTCTACACGGTTCTCCAGATCGTCAACATGTCGCCTTCCATTATCCTCCTTCCCATCCTGGCGGGATGGTGGGTGGATCATTCCGGGCTTGAGGTCGCCGCGCGTTGGATGTACGGCGTCTTTTTCGTTCTGGTGGTGATCGGCATTTTCTTGCGCAGGCGATACTTGGAGGATGACCGGCCGCGTGTTCGGCAGTCGCGAGGGCCTTGGGGAGAGATTTTCCGGCTCGAAACGGCGGAGTACCTATCGGCCTTGAGGGAATATTTCACCCGCCCCGGATCCAAGGCCATGTTCTTCTCCCGGTTCATCGACGAGTGGATGATGACCTTCTGGCTGCTTTACGTGCCGCTTTTCATGGTGCGCGAGCTGGGGCTTCCCGAAGGCGGCGGCGGTTTGGCCCGGGTGAACCAAATGGCGGTATATGTGGGAGCCGCTTCACTCCTCCTTTTGATCCCCGCCATCCACAAACTGCGCGGTTACCGCATGATCGGTTATGAGCAGATCCTGGCCGGATTGGCGGTTCTCGTGCTGTTGTTCGGCAAGGGTGCGCCCGTGTTCTGGGTGTGCTTCGTCTCGCAAGCCATGGCCGCGCTGGCGGGGACCTTCTTCTGGTCCTTCAGCGGATCGGCTTGGGCTAACATGCTGGAAGGAAAGCGACGACCCCGCATGCTCGCGGGCTGTTACGCCTTGATGCGCGTGGGGGTTTTCCTGGGAGGATTCCTGGCGGCGTTCCTCTACGACCAGATCTCGCCCATCGCGTTTTTATGGGCCGTCATCGTCCTTCGCGTGGTGAACGCTTTCCTGTTACGCCGTGTCTCGGCGGTGCTCTCGCCCATGATCGAGAAGAACGGCAAGATCGAGTGGTCGACGAAGACGCTGTCCGCTGTCGGTGGCCGACAGGTGGCGAATGGTTAAAGGCCGTTCGGGATCCGGAATTCGAAATTGGGAGTAGGGATTGGACTGGGTCAACCGTTGATGGAATGACGGTCCGGTCATTCTGAATTTCGAATTCCGCGTTTCGAATTTCCTGTAGACTGACCTCTCCGCAAATCGTCAACCGCTGTCTTTCGAGGTTTTCATGGGTTACTGGTTCGCTTTCGGGGCCTTTCTTTGCATCGGCAGTTACCTGGTGCCGGCCCGGCGGGCGCGGTCCACGGGCCTATCCTTCATACCCCTCCTGGGCGCGGGCTTGTGCGTCGGCGCTCTTTTCCTGTTGCCCTATCTGATGGATATTCTCCGTTCGCCCCGATGGGCCGCCGCGGTCATGATGAGCGGGATTCTGTGGTGCCTGGGCCAGTGCGCGGCGGGCCTGTCGTTGGAGCAGATCAGCCTGGCCAAGGGTTCGGCCCTTTACAATGTGAACACTCTCATCAACTTGGCCGCGGGGTTGTGTTTGTTCGGTGAGGGCGCGCGCGCCGGGAGCGTTCCCTGGATTCTGTCGGGCGGTCTCCTGTTGTTCATCGGGGCTGTCTGGGTGGCATGGGCGCAGGCGGCGCCCGAAAAGGAAGGCAATCTGGCGCAAGGCGTTGGGTGGGGACTGGCGGCCGCCGTTTGCTGGGGCGTCTATTTTCTTCCTTTAGTGGCCATGCGACGCGCGGATCCGGGAGCGCCCTTCGGGACCCTCCATATACTGGCGGGCTTAATGGCGAGTGGCGGGGCGGCTTCCCTCCTGTGCGGGTTTTTCCTCCGTTCCAAACCGAGTTGGAAACACGATCTGCCGTGGGGTTTCGGTTCGGCGGTTCTTTGGACGGTTGGCACGGGATTTTTCCTAGCGGCGATCAGTCGATTGG
>CAZSKE010000238.1:0-4516 GCA_964607325.1 uncultured bacterium
TCGTTCAAGAATTTTGTACCGCGTGAGCGTGGAAGGTATCAAGGGGTGTGGCGGATTATTCCCGGGGACACCTTGTTTGTCGTCGGCGCGTCACTCTTGGGGGGTTTCCTCCGGAGTCGCCGTGGTCCATGGTTTGGGGTCGAGGAAACCCGCGATCAAGGATTCCATCTGGGGTGATTTAAGAAGGAAGGAGTCGTGGCCGTGGTCCGAGGTGATCTCGGAGTACGTCGCGTCGCCCAGGGAACGGCGGAAGGCCGTCGCCACCTCCTTCAATTGGGCCGGCGGATACAACCAGTCCGTGGAGAACGTGAGAAGAAGGGCACGGCCCTTGAACCGGCTGAGCGCGTCATCGAGGCTTTCGCCCTCGGTGGCCAGATTGAAAGTGTCCAACGCCTTGGTGATATAGAGATAGCTGTTGGCGTCGAAGCGGTCCACGAAGGCGGAACCCTGGTGTGAAAGGTAGGTCTCCACCTCGAAAGCCGGCTCGAACTTGTCCGCGTCGGCTTCCCGAACGCGTCGGCCGAACTTCGTCATCATGGAGGTTTCGGACAGGTAAGTGATATGTCCCACCATGCGCGCCACGGACAGCCCGAGGGTGGGCCCCTCGCCTCGGTAGTAATGGCCGTGTTTCCATTCGGGGTCCGAGACGATGGCGCGTCGTCCCACCTCGTTGAAGGCGATCTGCTGGGGGGTGTGACGGGCGCAGGTGGCGATCGCGACCAGGTTTTTCACCCGCTCGGGATACGCGACAGCCCATTGGAGGGCCTGCATGCCTCCCATGGATCCTCCCAGGACGGCGTGGAGAACGGGAATGCCCAGGTGGTCCAACAGGAGTTTTTGCGCGGCCACCATATCGGCGATGCTGATCAACGGGAAATCCAGGCCCCAAGGGCGCTTCGTTCCCGGCTTCAAGGAGGAGGGCCCCGTGGAACCCGCGCAGCCGCCGAGGACGTTGGAGCAGACGACGAACCATTTGTCGGTGTCCACGCCCTTTCCGGGCCCGATCAGGTTGTCCCACCAGCCCCGTTTCCCGGTCTGGGCGTGCGTGCCCGCCGCGTGGGAGTCGCCGGACAAGGCGTGGCACACCCAGATCACGTTGTCCTTCTCGGGCGACAAGGAGCCGAAGGTTTGGTAGGCCAGGGTGAGTTCGGGCAAAACCTCGTCGTTCCGAAGCTTGAACGGAAGCTTCAGCGTGAAGAACTGGGTATCCGAGACGAGTTCGTTCGACATGGAATATCCTCTGATGACGGCTCAAAAAAACATTTTAACCACGCAGAGCCTTCATGTCTTTTGAAGCGCTTGTTCGATGTCCGCCAGGATGTCCTCGGCGTTCTCGATCCCCACCGACATCCGGATGAAATCGTCGGTAACCCCCGCTTGCTTCCGTTCTTCCTCCGAAAGCTGTTGGTGCGTCGTGGAAGCCGGATGGATGACCAGCGTCTTGGCGTCGCCGATATTGGCCAGGTGCGACAGCAGTTTCACGGAGTTGATGAACTTTTTTCCCGCCTCGAGCCCGCCCTTGACGCCGAACCCGATGATGGCGCCCGCGCCGTTGGGCAGGTATTTTTTCACTTTGTCCGCCTGGGGGCTGTTGGCCAACCCGGGATAATTCACCCAGGAAACCTTGGGGTGTTTCTCGAGGAATCGCGCCACTTTCAAGGCGTTCTCGCAGTGCCGTGGCATGCGCAGGTGCAGGGTTTCCAGCCCCTGGAGGAAGAGGAAAGAGTTGAAGGGGGAGATCGCCGCGCCCATATCGCGCAACAGGATCACGCGGGCCTTGAGGATGTACGCGAGATTGCCCATGGGGCGCAAGGCGTCCACGAACCGGATGCCGTGGTAACTCGGGTCCGGGTCCGTGATCAGGGGAAACTTGCCGTTCTCCCAGTCGAACTTTCCGGAATCCACGATCAGCCCCCCCAGGGAACTTCCGTGGCCGCCGATGAATTTGGTGGCCGAGTACACCACGATATCCGCGCCGTGCTCGATAGGACGCGTCAGGTACGGCGACACCGTGTTGTCCACGATGAACGGCAAGCCGTTCTTGTGGGCCACCTCGGCGACCGCCTTGAAATCGATGACGTTCAATTTCGGGTTGCCGATGGATTCCGCGTAGAGGGCCTTGGTTTTCGGCCCGAGGGCCTTCTGGAAATTGGCGGGGTCCGAGGAATCCACGAATTTGACCGTGATCCCCATCTTGGCCAGGGTGTAGTGGAAGAGGTTGTAAGTGCCGCCGTACAGGTCGCTCGCGGAAACGATCTCATCGCCGGATTGCGCGATGTTGAGGATCGCGTACGTGATGGCGGCCGAGCCCGAGGCCGTGGCCAGGGCCGCGACGCCGCCCTCGAGGGCCGCCACGCGTTTCTCGAAGACATCCGTGGTGGGGTTCATCAGCCGCGTGTAGATGTTGCCGAATTCCTTCAAGGCGAAAAGATTCGCCGCGTGCTCCGTGTCCTTGAACAAATAGCTCGCCGTCTGGTAGATGGGGACGGCGCGGGATCCCGTGGTGGGGTCCGCTTCCTGGCCCGCGTGCACCGCCAGCGTTTCCAGATTGTATTTTCGGGTCATGGCTTGCCTCCGTTGACGAACGGCCTCAAAACCAGTTGCTCGGAATCCGAAACGCCGACTTTCGCCCCGGCGCCAGAGGCGTGGTACGGGCGGCTCAACACCACCGCGATTTCCTCCGCGAACCATTCCGCGCAGAGCGACGAGCAAAAAGTCACGGGCAGGGGTCGCACACGGGTCAAGACAATGCCCGTCCTAGCGCAATAATGCTTGAGATGGGAAAGGGTGATGCGCGCGGGGGATCCCCCCAGGCGGTCGGGATTGGCGCTGGGCAGGATGCCCGTCAGAAGATAACGTATTCCGAGACGTAAACTCCCGAAGTTGGTGAAGGTCACGAGGGCGGTTTTGCCCACGCGGAGCATCTCGTCGATCACCGGCTCGGGGTTGGGAAAAAGCTCGAGGGAGCGGATGAGCGACACGCAGTCGAAGGACTGGTCGGGATGCGAGGTCAGACCCTCGGTGATGTCCCCGTGGTGGACGGTCAGGCCGGCCTGCACGCAGGCCAGGATGCCGTCCTGCGAGATCTCCACGCCGTCCGCCGAGCTGGCTCCGGCCGCCAGGGCGGCTTTCAGGAAATCGCCGTCGCCGCAGGCGAGGTCCAGAAGCGTGCCGCCGGGGGGCAGAAGCTTGGTGAGGGCGCGATAAAACGCGCCGTCGGTGTTGTTCTCCAAAATGAAAAACCCCCTGTGGTTACAGGGGGTTCTAGGGGGTTTACCCTGGAAGCCCCCTGATCTTTCGCTCCCACATTGAACGGAGCGCTGGAATTGGCACCTGTCCCCCTCGCGGGGCGGTTGCCGAGGCGTCTTTGGGCCAGTCCCTCAGCCTCTCTGGATCAGGAGTCCAGTATTCGGTTGACCGTCACGGGCAGAAAACACCCGAATGAAATAAAGTGTACGGATAGGCGAAACGCATGTCAAGGCTCGCCGAAAATAACCCGCGGGGCGCTGAAAACTGTTTTGCGCCCTTCCCACGGGCTATCGATTCGGGCGCGAGGAAACCCAAAGGGTTTCTCGTCGGGTCAGTCCCTCGAGGAACTCCGGGCCCGGAGGCTTTCGCCCTTCGACGGGCTCTGGGCGACCACGAGGCTTGAGCGAAGTCGAGGGGATGACCGTTGAGCGGGTTTCGAATTGTGAATTGTGAGGCCTGACCCTTTGGTGTGTTGGTTTTCATAAGGTAATATGGGGGCGGAGGCCTTATGGCGCACGATGCACTCCATCACCTGGGTTGGGACGACTTCTTCGAGAACGCCTGGAAGGAATGGGAGAATCCCAAACTCCGTCCCGGGCGCGTGGCAAGCCAGGTGCGGGCCCATTTCTGGGTGGCGATGGGGGAGGGGGAAACCCGTCCCGCCCGCACGACGGGGCGATTGCGGCACCACGCCCGGGCGTTGTCCCAACTGCCCGTGGTGGGCGACTGGGTGGCGGTCGAGGACCCTCCCGGAGGCGGGGAGGCGGTGATCCACGGGATCCTGCCACGCAAGTCGAAGTTTTCCCGAAAGGTCGCCGGAGTCAAAAGTGAGGAACAGGTCCTGGTTTCCAACGTCGACCAGGTTTTCCTGGTCATGGGGCTGGATGGGGACTACAACCTACGGCGGTTGGAGAGATATCTTTCAGTGGCGTGCGACAGCGGCGCGCGCCCGGTGGTGTTGCTGGCCAAGGCCGACCTTTCACCCGACCTGGAGGCCGATCTGAGGGAATGCAAGTCCTCGTCCCCGGACGTCGAGGTGCTGGCCGTGAGTTCGGTGACGGGGGTGGGGCTGGAGGCGGTGGAAGCCCTTCTCGCGCCGAACACCACCATCGTGCTCCTGGGTTCCTCGGGCGCCGGCAAGTCCACATTGGCCAATCGTCTTTTGAGGGAGGAAGTCCAGGCGGTCCAGGAAGTGCGCGAGAACGATTCGCGGGGGCGGCACACCACCACGAACCGACAAATGTTCCGCCTGCCCGGCGGGGCGCTT
>CAZSKE010000239.1:0-4499 GCA_964607325.1 uncultured bacterium
GGCTAAAACCCGGGCGAGCCCTTGCAGATCGGCGCGCTTTCAGAGATGCTTTTCGATTTAGCGGCCTGAACTGCAAAAATAGATCCCTCGACTTCGCTCAGGATGACGGCAAAACGTGGAAACCTCGAACATGAACTCGAAACGAAAATTACGGATCCTGTTTCTTTGTACCGGCAACTCCTGCAGGAGCCAGATGGCCGAGGGCTGGACCCGTCATCTCAAGGGCGACCTCATCGAGCCCTACTCGGCGGGTATCGAGGCTCATGGCCTCGACCCGAAGGCCGTCAAAGTCATGGGCGAATTGGGCGTGGATATTTCCAAACAGCGTTCCAAACACGTGGAGGAGGTCTTGTCGATCCCCTTCGACTACGTCGTCACCGTCTGTGACCGGGCCAGCGAGCATTGCCCCGTGTTCCCGGGCCGCACGAAAATCATCCACGCGGGGTTTGATGACCCGCCAAAACTCGCCGCGGACGAAATCGATCCCGAAAAGGCGCTGGCTCATTACCGTCGTGTGCGCCGTGAAATAAAGGATTTCGTTAAGACCCTGCCCGACTCCTTGAAAGGTTCCTGAGATGTCCGGATTGTCCAAAAAAATGAGCGTCTTCGAGCGCTACTTGTCGGTCTGGGTGGCGTTGTGCATGGGGTTGGGAATTCTCCTCGGAAAGACCCTGCCGGGGGCGGTGTCGGCCCTTCAAACGCTGGAATTCGGCTCCGGCAGTCACATCAACCTGCCTATCGCCGTTTTAATCTGGCTGATGATCTACCCGATGATGTTGAAGATCGACTTCACGTCATTGCGGAATGTGGGAAAGAGGCCCGGCGGCCTGTTCGTCACCCTGTTCGTGAACTGGATGGTGAAGCCTTTTTCGATGGCCCTCCTGGGTTGGATCTTCTTCAAGCTCCTTTTCCTGCCATTCATCGGGGAGGAATTGGCCAACCAGTACCTGGCCGGTGTCATCATCCTCGCGGCGGCCCCTTGCACGGCCATGGTGTTCGTTTGGTCCTATCTGGCGGGTGGCGACGCGGCTTATACCCTGGTGCAGGTCTCGGTCAACGACCTCGTCATGCTGGTGGCGTTCGTGCCCCTCGTCCGGTTTCTGGTCTCGGGCACTTCGGGGTTGGAAGTGCCGTTCATCGTCCTTCTTTATTCCGTCGTGGCTTTCGTGGTGATTCCCCTGGCGGCGGGAAGCTTGAGCCGCCATTTCCTCATCGAATCCAAAGGAGAAAAATGGTTCAAGGACAAGTATCTGTCCTTCTTCCACCCCTTCACCATCGCGGCTTTGCTTGCGACCCTGATCCTGATCTTCGCCTTCCAGGCCGAAAACATCACCGGACGGTCGTTCCACGTCCTTTTGATCGCCGTTCCCATCCTGATCCAGGTGTATTTCAATTCCGGCCTGGCTTACGGCCTCATGAAGCTTTTCAAGGTTCCCTACCCCGTGGCGGCTCCGGGCGCGTTGATCGGCGCGTCCAACTTTTTCGAGCTGGCCGTGGCCACCGCCATCGCGCTTTACGGACCAGGCAGTGGGGCCGCCTTGGCCACGGTCGTGGGGGTGCTGGTGGAGGTGCCGGTAATGCTTTCGGTATGTTCGGTGTGCGTGCGTACGCGAGACTGGTTTCAACCGGCTTAAAATACATCCATATCAAACGATGATCAGAACTCCCGGCGGTTCTCATAGGCTTTCAACAACGTCACTTCATCGGTGTAATCCACGTCACCGCCCGAAGGCACCCCGCGGGCCAAACGGGTCACCTTGATGGCCATGCCTTTCAGCAATTGCTGGAGATACAGGGCCGTCGAATCGCCCTCCACCGTGGGATCGGTGGCCACCACGATCTCCTTCACGCGGGGGTCCTTCTTCACACGCGATACCAGGGCGTCCAGGGTGATATCGGCGGGACCACGGCCTTCCAGAGGCGACAGGGTCCCTCCTAGAACGTGGTAGAGACCGTGGAATTCCCTGGTTCGCTCGAAAACCGCCACGTCGCTGGCGTCCTCCACCGCTAAAAGCACGGAACGGTCCCGGCCCGCGGATTCACAGATCCGACATTTGTCGCTCTCGGTAAGGTTGAAACAATCCTTGCAGGGTTTCAGACGGCCGCGGGCCTCCATGAGCGCGGACGACAAGGCCTGTGAGGCCTCGGCGGGCTGTTTGAGAATGTGAAACGCCATCCGCAGGGCCGAACGCGGTCCCACGCCGGGCAGTTTGCCCAGCTCGCTCAAAAGGCGTTCCAAGGATGGGGGAAAATCGGGCAAGTTCAGTGTCCAAAGGAAATGAGGCGTGAGGAATTTCAGAACCCCATTCCCATTCCTGATTTTGAATTACACATTCCTCGTTTTGTTAAAAGAGTCCCGGAGGAAGCACGCCGCCGGTCATGCTCGCCATTTCGGACTTGAGCCGTTCGTTCACCTGGCGTCCCGCCTCGTTCACGGCGGCTTTCACCATGTCTTGAAGCATTCCCGAGTCGCCGGAGGATAGCGCTTGAGGTTGGATCCGGACCGATTTGATTTCATGCTTGCCGTTGACCACCACCGTCACGGCGCCGCCACCGGCGGTTCCGGTGAACTCTTGCTTTTCCATTTCCTCCTGGAAAGCCTTGACCTTGGACTGCATGGCCTGGGCTTGCCGGAGCATGTCGAACATGTTGGCCAACTAAAACCTCCGAACGGTAATTCGAAATTCGAAATGAGACGTGAGACACGCACGACGTTTTCGACCGATCATTCCGGATTCCCTATGGATTCGTCCTGTTCGGCCGAATCACATCCACGACCTTGCCGTCGAATATGTCCATGACGGCCTTGACCAGGGGTTCCTCTTTTCGGAGAGCCTGAACGTCCACCACGGGCCGCGCCTGGGGTTTGGGCGCGCCGCCCCCCGTCTTGGGGACTACCGCGGCGGTCTCGCTCATGACCGGCACCAAGTTCACCCTTAGATTCGCCGTTTGCTCGATGACCTGCTCGATCAACCGTTTGTGCTCGGGCTTCTGGAGCTGTTCCTGGTGGAAGGCGCTCTTGCAGGACAAAACCAATGTGCCGCGATCATAGCTTTGGGGTCGGCAGTCCGAGACAATCGCTTGAAGCGTTTTTTTCAGTGTTCCGCACTTCTCGAGAATTTCACGCCATTGGGATTTTATGGCCGCCATGTTGGGATCCGCGTCGGCGACCACCGGCTCCTCGATCTCCGAAACAGCCAGGGCGGGTTCCCCCGCTTCCGGTCCGACCGGCGGCTGGGAAACGGCCGGGCTCGGACGAGACGGGACGGTGGGGCGCGCAGGCTCTGGACGAATCGACGGGGAGCTCGTTCGGGTGCCCGCGTCTTCGGACGCCCCAAACACGGAGACCAGGCTTTTCAACCGGCACAACTCAATCACCACGGTTTCCACCACGATGGACGGGACGGCCGAATGCCGCAAGGCCCATTCCTGCTCCAATAAAAGCCGCAGGGAGGACAACAACAAGGCGTCATCGGCGTTTCCGGCCAACTCGGATAATTGGGCGGATTCGTCCTCGGGAAGCGGCAAAAGCTCCGCGATTTTCGCCGGATAAGCCCGCGCCACCGCCATGTGGCGATAGGTTTCCAACAAACCTCGGTAGAACTGCTCCAGATCCTTGCCCGAATCGATCACGCCCCGAACCAGGTCGAGCGCGGCGGGCGCGTCCTCCTCGAGCGCGGCGCGCGCCAAGCGAACGTACAATTCGCCTTCCACCAGACCCAACACGCGCCGGACATCCTCTTGGCTGATCTTGTTCCCCGCGAAAGCCACCAACTGGTCGAGGGTACGCTGGGCGTCGCGCATGCTTCCGCCCGCGGTGCGGGCCACTTCCATCAAGGTCTTGTCGTCGGCGGTGATGCCCTCGGACTGGATGATCCGTTTGAGCTGTCGGATCAACGTGTCAAGCCCCATGGACCGGAACTCGAGGCGTTGACACCTGGATTGAACGGTCGCGGGAAACATGTGGATCTCGGTGGAAGCCATCACAAAGATCACATGGGCGGGAGGCTCTTCCAAGGTTTTCAGGAAAGCGTCGAACGCCGGTTTCGAGATGCGGTGGGCTTCATCGAAGATGTACACCTTGTATTTCCCCTTGGCGGGGTACGTGCCCACTTGCTCCTGAAGGGCGCGGATACCATCCACGCCGTTCACCGACGCCGAGTCGATTTCTATCACATCCAGCGAGGAACCTTGGTTCACTTCAACGCACAAGTCGCAGGCGTTGCAGGGCTCGTTGTCCTTGGGATGGCGGCAGTTGAGAAGCTTGGCGAACAAACGGGCCGTGGTGGTTTTTCCCACTCCCCGAGGACCGGCGAAAATATACGCGTGGGCCAACCGCCCGCCTTGATGGGCGTTTTGGAGGGTGCGGGTGACGTGTTCTTGGCCGACCATGTCGGCGAAGATTTGCGGACGCCATTTGAGGGCTAGGACTTGGGTGGACATGGGCTTCCTGGGGAACGAGGAGGGTCGAGCCCGAAAAGGAAGCCAGGGGACCCGAA
>CAZSKE010000240.1:0-4489 GCA_964607325.1 uncultured bacterium
ATTTTCGGTCTGGGCTGGGGCGCGCTTTATGCCTGGTTGGGAGGGTTGTTCGGAGCGGCCATGGCTTTTTGGGCGGCCCGCACCGTGGCTCGCGACGCCGTGGGGCACTATGTGGCCCGCCATCCCCTGGCGCGCAAGCTCGACGAGGGCACCGAAAAGTACGACGCGTTACTGTTGGTGGCCACCCGGGTTCTTCCCATTTTCCCCTTCGTGGTGGTGAACTACGCCTGGGGTCTCACCCGTGTCCGCTTCTGGCCGTATCTTTTCTGGTCCGCCATCGGCAAGACCCCCAACTTCGTTTTCTTCGTGGCGGTGGGCGCGGCCTCGGCCGAGGGCTTGTCCCATGTGGCGATTTCGCACTCGACCCTCTGGACCATGGCCGTGATGGCCGTGTTGATGGCCGCCGTTTCCATCTGGGTCAAGAGGAAGATGGGCCCGTCGGCCGACGGGAAGGATGGGGGAAACACTTGATCGGATGTTTAAGAATCCTGGCGCTCGCGTTCCTGGTGACGGTTTGCGGGATCGCCGTTCCCCCCCGGACAAAAGCCGCCACGCCGAAGGCGCCGCCTTCCTGCCCCTCGCAAGGCGCGGGCGGGTTTCAGGAAGTCTTTCATTTCGACGCCGGCATCCCCGACAAGCCCGTGATCCATCGGGAGCGCGACACGGCGGGCATCCAAGCCTTGAGCGGTTGGAAACGATCGCGCGCCTGGCAGAACCCAGGCTTGACCAAGGGATCGCACGAATTGAAGACCGATTTCCGCCTGTCCGGCCAGCAAAAACCGGGAACCCGAGGCGCCTGTGTCTGGGTGGAGGATTTGACGGTGAGTTTTCGATACACCGAGTTGTCCGTGTTCGTGTCGCGCGATTACGCGGAAGGAACGTGCGAAGCGCGGCAGATCCTGGCCCACGAGATGGATCATGTGGCCGCGCACCGGAGGGCTTATCTCAAATACAAGGCTTTGCTCGAAAAGCGGTTGAGGAACCTGGGTCTGCCCACGCCCAAGAATCCCAGGCGTTACGCGAGCATGGACCAGGCCCAAAAAATCATCGGCGAAAAACTCCGGAAGGCCACGACCGGCCTTTACGACGCTTTCAAACGAGAACTCGTCGCGAGCAACGCCGCGTTGGACACGCCGCAAAACTATCGCGCCATCCAGAAGCGTTGCAAGGGCTGGAAATGAAACGCATCGCGAGGATTCGAACCACCCAGGTCACTCCATGGATGTGTTTGAAAAAGCCCCTGTTTCCTATGGGGCCTCGTGGTGAAACGCCCGTGGGTTGGTTTTCATGACTCCACGCATCGTCATCCTGGGAGGATATGGATACGCCGGACGCGCCTTGGCTCCGTTTCTCCTGAAACACACGGACGCGCGCTTGGTGCTGGCCGGGCGCGACGTGGACAAGGCTCGCGCCGAAGCCGTGCGATTGAACGGTTGGTATCCCGGCGGCCGGGTGACGGGCGAGACCGCCGACGCCGCCGACGTCGATTCCCTGCGCGGGATCTTCCAGGGCGCGCGACTTGTGGCGGTTTGTTCGAGCACGCCTCAACACACCCGGAACGTGGCGCGGGCCGCCCTCGACTTGGGGTTGGACTACATTGATATCCAGTTGTCCCCTCAAAAACTGAAGGATCTGGAAGCGTTCCGCCCCGAAATCGAGAAGGCCGGCCGTTGTTTCGTGACGGACGGGGGCTTTCACCCCGGGATGGCCGCGTTCGTGGCGCGTTACCTCGCGCCGCGATTCGACCGTTTGGAGAAGGCCGAGATCACGAGTCTCCTCAAAATCCAGGGGGGATTGCCTTACACCGGGGGTGTGGACGAGCTGATGGAGGTGTTTCGCGATTACCGAGCCGACGTGCTCATGGAGGGTCGATGGGAAAACCTGACCCTGACGCGGATGAAGCCCGTCAAAGCCGATTTTGGGCGGTTCGGGAAAAAGGATTGCTATCCCATGGGACTGGAGGAATTGAAAGGGCTTCCGGCCCTTTATCCTTCGCTCAAGGATTGCGGTTTCTACATCGCCGGGTTCAATTGGGTTTCGGACGCGATCGTGACCCCCCTCGTATTCGTGGGGCTCCGGCTTTTCCCCCAATCCTCCGTCCGGCCTTTGGGCAAGTTGCTGTCATGGAGCACCCGGCATTTCACATCGCCGCCTTACGGGGTGGTCTTGAAGTGCGTGGCGGAGGGCATGAAAAAAGGGAGGCCCCTGAGGGCTGAAATCAGCCTTTCGCACCCCGACGGGTACGTTTTCACCGCGGCTCCCGTGGCGGCCTGCGTCCTGCAGATGCTGGAACGGCGGGGCGAAGGCGCGGGGCTTCATTTCCAGGCCCTTTGGCCCGACCCCGACCGCATGTTGCGGGACCTGATCGCCATGGGGATCGGCTTGGTGGAAGGGTAAACGCAAATCCCATGATACGAGGCGAATCCATGACCATCGTCAGCGACCAGGAACTTATTCGAAAGGCGAAGTCGGTCACCGGGCGGAAGAAGGTATCTCAAAATTTCCAGGTTCGCGCCCGGAAGTCCAATGGTGCTTCACAGGCGCAAGAGTACAGGGAGGGGCTAAGACCTACGGGGGGGCGGAAGTGGGGTACTTAGTGGGGTACATCCTATTTCAGAAATAAAAACAACCAGCCAGCAAGAAAAAACATTGTTGCATGGAGAATAACGATTATCTTATCGAATAGGTTTTTACTACGTCTAAGCCTAAATATTAAATAAAGGAGGCCCAATACAACAAACGTAATGCCGATAATAATTCGCGTTTGATCTGATATTTGAGTCAGCACTCTTTTGAGCCTTTGGTTAGGCGATATTTAAACGATAACTTCCTTTGCGTTTACCAATACAGAATAATGCTTTAAAGGCTGGTTTGTTGCGTTTAAAAACGTCTTTAATGCGTTGCGTTGCTATTTCAAGGTCCACCTACGCGGCAGATTGGTGCACTTCGGGTACGCCCTTTTCATACGCTTGATAATAGAACTCCACTAAACGGCTTTCATTGGTGGAGAGTTCATGCCTTATTCCACCTTTGTGGACCGTGCGGAGGGCATGAAAAAAGGGAGGCCCCTGAGGGCTGAAATCAGCCTTTCGCACCCCGACGGGTACGTTTTCACCGCGGCTCCCGTGGCGGCCTGCGTCCTGCAGATGCTGGAACGGCGGGGCGAAGGCGCGGGGCTTCATTTCCAGGCCCTTTGGCCCGACCCCGACCGCATGTTGCGGGACCTGATCGCCATGGGGATTGGGGTAGCCGTTCCCTGAGGGAACGGCTGGAGCAATCGATCAATAGAAAAATGAGAATGGACGACGATTGCGGTCTATTTTCGATTCTCGATTCTCGAGGTAATCGTTCCCTGAGCCTGTGGAAGGGCGGGCATTACACGATCCGTTGCGTCGGGATGGCAAAAGCGGGAGACCGCGAACGAACCTTTCATCGGTGGTGAAGCCCCGCGGCTGTTATTCTATGCCCATGAACTCACGCGATGTGCTGATCCTTGGCGCCGGGGCTTCCGGATTGATGTGCGCTTCCGAAGCCGCCGCGCGGGGGCGCCGGGTCCTGGTCCTGGACCACGGAAAAACGCCTGGCCAAAAGATACTCGTGTCGGGCGGTGGGCGGTGTAATTTCACCAACCTCCACGCCACACCGTCCCATTACGTCACCCAGAACCCCGAATTCGTGCGTTTCGCTCTCTCGCGATTCACTCCGCGCAACTTCGTCGCGCTCCTCAAGGCGCGCCACATCCCGTTCCACGAGAAGACGGACGGGCAGTTGTTCTGCGACGCGGGTTCCCGGGCCATCCTGCAGTTGTTGCTCGACCGCGCGCGGGAGGGTGGCGTGGAGATCCGGAAAGAAGTGAACGTCCGGGAAGCGGCTTTTGACAAAGGGGTTTTCACGGTCCGCGCCGATCAGGGAGAGTTCTCAGCCCCGCGCCTTGTGGTGGCGACGGGAGGATTGTCCTGGCCCACATTGGGCGCTTCCGACCTGGGGCTGAGGATCGCCCTGGGTTTTGGATTGAGGGTGGTCGAGACTTTCCCGGCCCTCGTGGGATTCGCGTTTCCCGGGAAGGAACAGACGCGGTTCCAGGGGTTGGCCGGAGTTCATTTGGAGGCTTCCGTTTCCTGCGCGGGGCGTGAATCGACGGACGGCTTGATGATCACCCACAAGGGCTTGAGCGGACCCGCGGCGCTCAACGCCTCGCTCGCCTGGGAACCGGGTCGCGAGGTCGTCATCAATTGGATTCCGGAAGTGACCTTGACGGACACCTTCAAGCAATTACGGAAGGACAAGGCCGCCGGGGGGCGAGGCAAGTACCGGGTCTGGTTTTCCCGGAGGGTGCCCCGTCGCCTCGCCGAACGGATCGCCTGGAACGCGGGAGCGCGCGGATCCTGGGCGGCGCTTTCGGACGAGAAACTGCTGGCGTTGGCCAAGGACATCCACGAGTTCCGATTCATCCCCTCCGGAACCTTCGGTTACAAACAAGCGGAAGTGA
>CAZSKE010000241.1:0-4459 GCA_964607325.1 uncultured bacterium
GAACCGACGAGGTTTTCTTCGACGCCGAGCACTTCTTCGACGGGTACGACGCCAATCCGGAGTACAGTTTGCGTTGCCTTGAGGCCGCGCTCCAGGCGGGAGCGGACGTCCTGGTCTTGTGCGATACCAACGGCGGCGGTCTTCCCGATCAAATCCGTGACGCGGTAACCGAGGTGAAACGTCGTTTCCCGACCGCCGTCCTCGGCGTCCACTGTCACAATGATTCGGACCTAGCCTCGGCCAACACCTTGAGCGCCCTGGACGCAGGAGCGTCGCAAGTTCAAGGTTGCCTGAACGGTTACGGCGAACGAGTGGGAAACGCGAACCTCACGTCACTGATCCCCACGATGGCCCTCAAAAAAAACCTGGCATTTTCGCGCCCGATCAAGCTAAGCCTTCTTACGGAAGTGTCCCATCGCGTGGATCAGATCTTGAACGTCAATCCCCGCGGGAACGCCCCCTACGTGGGCAAAAGCGCCTTCGCGCACAAAGGCGGCATGCATATTTCCGCCGTGCGGAAGGCTTCCAGCGCCTACGAGCATGTGGACCCCGCTCTCGTGGGAAACCAACGCGACATCCTCCTGTCGGACCAAGCCGGGCTTTCGGGGGTTCTTCACCGAGCGGGTCTCAGCCGGCTCACTTTTGGGAAAAACCCCCAAAAAGCGCGCCGGGTCATCGAGAAGGTGAAAAAGCTCGAAGGGGAAGGCTACCAGTACGAGGGCGCGGAAGCCTCCTTCGAAATACTCATGAAAAAAGACCTGGGACTGCACCGAAGCTTTTTCGATCTCATCGGCTTTCGGGTCATCGTGGAAAACCGAGGGGACGCGCGTCTCATCACTGAAGCCACGATCAAGGTTCGAGTCGGCGGCAAAGTGGAAAACGCCGTGGGAGAGGGCGACGGCCCCGTCAACGCGTTGGACAGCGCCCTTCGGAAGGTCCTCACCCGGTTTTATCCATCCCTTCGCGAAGTCCGACTGACCGATTTCAAGGTTCGCGTTTTGGACGCGCAGGAAGGCACGGCCGCCAAGGTGCGCGTGCTCATCGAAAGCAGTGACAAGCGCCACTCCTGGGGCACCGTGGGGGTCTCGGAGAACATCATCGAGGCCTCCTGGGAGGCCTTGGTGGACTCCATCGACTACAAGCTCTTGAAGGATTTGGAAAACCCTAAACGCAAGTGACGCGCGCTCCAAGAACTCCAAGGGAGCTTTCGTTTTCGGCCTTTAACTTTGCGCGCTTGACGCCCTTGGGGTGAAATAGTCAGCGGGGGTTCGGAATGGATCGACGGCCCATCGGGGTGTTTGATTCGGGTTTGGGCGGATTGACCGTCGTCCAGGCCATCATGAAACGCCTTCCCGGCGAGCGGGTGGTGTATTTCGGGGATACGGCTCGTATTCCCTACGGTTCCAAGAGCCCCGACACCATTCTTCGTTACTCGGAACAGATTCTCCGGTTTCTGGCGAGCCACAAGGTGAAGTTCGTGGTGGTGGCGTGCAACACGGCGTCTTCGCTCGCCTTGCCCCGATTGAAACCCGGACGAGTCCCCGTCATGGGAGTCATCGAGCCGGGAGCCCGAGCCGCGGTGGAAGTCACCCGGACCGGGATCGTGGGCGTGATCGGGACCGACGGCACGGTCCGTTCCAACGCCTATCCTAGGGCCATCCGGGCGCTACGCCCTTCCGCGAAGGTTTACCAACAGGCCTGCCCGTTGTTTGTCCCCCTCGTGGAGGAGGGAAGAGTGCGGGGACCCGTGGTCGAGGCCGTCGCGCGCGGGTATCTCCAACCCCTCTTGAGAAAACGCGTCGACACGCTGGTCCTGGGTTGCACGCATTATCCGCTTCTGAAAACCACGCTTCAAAAGATCTGCGGCCCCAAGGTCCGTGTCATCGATTCGGCGGAGGAAACGGCGAAAACACTCCGTTTGGACCTGGATCTTAGGCGCCTGGGATCCCATGGGAAAGGCTCTCAATCCTATTTTGTGAGCGATATCTCGTCCCGATTCAAGGAACAAGCCCAGCTGTGCCTCGGACGCCCGATTCGACAGGTGCGCCGCGTGCTCATCGAACGGTATTGAGAATACGGCCTCCCTGTTACAATGGCCCCGGATCATTCAAGGAGGTGCTTGGTGCGTTTTTTCGATCCCCGCTTATGTTTGGCCCTTCTTTGCGCGCTCCTGTCCCCAGGGATCTCCCAGGCGGCGAAAGGCGCTTACGCCGCCGATCCCTCCAACGACGAGATGGTGGAGGCTCCCACGGCGTACACGCTTCTTCACGGGGGCTACGACCTGAACCTCCGCATGTACGAAGGGGGTGGAATCGTCTTGCGGGGCAACATCGGTTTCAAGCGCTTCCTCCAGTTCGGTTTTTCCGGCAACGCGACCAACATCGTGGGACACGGGGATATCCGCGTGGAGGAACCCCGCCTCGGCTTGAAACTCAAGCCCTTCTCGCAGGGCCGCTTGCCATTTTCATTGGCTTTGGGGTGGGACGACCGCGGTTATGGGCGTAGCCATGATCGACGGTTTTTTCCCGGTCTGCAAAAAGGCCTGTATATGGCTCTCAGTCGCGAGTTCAAGAGCGCCGGGAACCTCCAGACGCACGCGGGTTTCAACGTGGTGCGCCCCGGCGAACACTATGACTCAAATCGAGACCTGGGGGTGTTCGCGGGAATCTCTTTCGCCATCTCGCGCTCCATTTTCCTGGCGTCGGAATTCGACAAGTTGACGACGGATTTCTGGCAATTCAACTCGGGGTTTCAGGTCGGCGTCGGGAACTCCATGCGGATCGGCATGGATTTCAGGGACATCAACCGTAGCGATTATTTCGCAAGGATCCTGCGCCTTCAGTACCTGAGTTTCTTCTGAAAAAACGCCTTCGAAAGGAAGTCCCCGCGTGAAAAAAGCCCTTTTTTCTCTCGCGCTTGTTTTTTGCCTGACGGCTTGTTCCAGCCACAAGGTGGAAAACCCCATCCGCTTGATCCCCGCCGAGAGCCGTCCACCGGCCTCGGAGATATCCGCGAATTGGCTTAATAACCCCAAGGTCACCCGATTGGATCAACTTCGAGGCAAAGTGGTCTTGTTGAATTTCTGGGCCACGTGGTGCGGGCCTTGCCGCATGGAGATTCCCGGCTTGGTGAAGATCCGGAAAAAGCACCAGGGGAAGGGGTTCGAGGTGCTCGGGCTTTCCGTCGACCAAGCGGATCCCAAGGATCCGGAATCACAAGCGAAATTGCGCGCGGTAATCCTTCAGTTCATGGACGCCAACAAGATCGAATATCCCGTTGGATTGACCGACGCTTCCAGCGCGCAAGCCTATCAAATCAGCGGCATCCCCGCCTCGTTTCTCATCGACAAAAACGGCAAGGTGTCCCAGCGCTTGATCGGATTGTATCCCGAGGACGCCCTCGAGGACGCCGTGGTCAGGTTGTTGGGCGAACCGCAATGATCCCCGGTTGAAATCCCCCGTCTCCGGCGGTATATAGAATATTCCATCCGTTACGGAACCGCCGTTTTTCGCGGGAAAATTTCGAAGGGGCGTTCATTGGACAAACAAGGCGATCCGCATTTTGTTTTCTTGGAGCTCTACCGCGACCTCACGGATCACGCTGATTATCTGGAGGACGCCCTCGAGAAGTTGATCCACCGGCAAAGGGTCGACCGAGGGGAGTTGAACCGTCACTTGAGCCTGATGCTCGGGACGCTCGCGGCGACGCAAAACAACCATTCCATCCTTCGCTTCACCCGCAAGGGCAAGAAAACACGCCCCAACCCCTTCCAGAACCAGATGGTGAAAGTCACCCGGGTCGTGCGTGAGCAAACGACCGTCCTGCTGGAAACGAGTTTTTTGGTTGAGCGGGGCGATCCTGGATTGGAGTACATCCAAACCCTGAGCGATGTCCGCGAAAACATCCTGTGCGCCTTCCAACACGTCCTGAGATCCAACGTCCTCATGCCGATCGTATTGAACTAGCCGGGCGCTGAAAAACGGTTTTGGCAACCCTGCCCCAGGCCGAAGCCTGGGGGCAGTCGCAACCCAAAAGGGTCGCAAAGCGCGCCAGCGGCCACGGGGTTCGAGCGAATCGCCACGAGGACCTTCTTTCCGGCGGGATGATTCGCGAGTAAGACACGAAAAAGTTCCCGGCACGGGACTTTTGGGGAAGGCCTTCTCATGGCGGATTTTCTGGTTTCGCGGGCGAAGCGGGATCAACTGATGGGCGAACTGCATCACCTCAAGGTCTCCCGGCGCAAGGAAGTGGCCCTCGCCCTCGAGGAAGCCCGCGCGCACGGCGACCTTCGCGAGAACGCCGAATACGACGCCGCCAAGCAGGAACAAGCCCTCTTAGAGGCCCGCATCGGGGAACTCGAGGACAAGCTTTCGCGTGTCCGCTTGCTCGAAGACGCCCATATCACCGGCGAGCACGTCTCCATCGGTTGTGTCGTGACGGTCCGCGACACCCAAACCGG
>CAZSKE010000242.1:0-4429 GCA_964607325.1 uncultured bacterium
CCTGCTCATCAAACCCCTCCGGAAGGAATTCATCCCCTCCCAGGATCAAAGCATGGTCTTTGTCCGCCTTCAGATGCCCCTCGGCACCTCGATCCAGGTCATGGATTCCATCATGCAAAAATGCGAGGGGATCCTCCAATCCCGGGGCGAGGTACTCAACTTCTATTCGTTCGTGGGAGGGTTCGGCGGCGGGGAGGTGAACTCCGGGAACATCATGTGCAGTATGAAGCAACCCAAGGACCGTCCCGTGGTCGCGGAACAACGATTCGGAGCGGCTCCCTCGCCCGGGAAGCCCCAGGCGAAACAACAATCCGCCCCGGTTTCCAAGCGCCGATTGACCCAACAGGATTTCCAGCAGGTGGTCCGGCGCGAGCTTTCCAAGGTGGATCCGAATCTGCGGGTGGTGGTCCAGGACATGTCGGCCCGGGGCCTCACCTCGGGGCGCGGTTTCCCCATCGAATTCAACATCCGTGGGCCCGATTGGGACGTCCTTTCGAAAGCCTCGGAAGAGATTTCGAGTCGCCTGAAGGCGTCGGGATGTGCCATCGACGTGGATAGCAATTTCCGGCTGGGCCAGCCCGAGATACGGGTCATCCCGAACCGCGAGGCGGCCGCGCTCAGGGGCGTGAACATGGAATCCATCGGGAACGTCATCAGCGTGATGATGGCGGGCCAGAAGGCCGGCAAGTTCACCGAGGGGGGACACCGTTACGACGTCCGGGTGCGGCTCAAGAGGGAACAGCGCCTCCAGCCCAAGGACATCGATGGTTTGTTCGTGAGGAACAACCGTGGCGAACTGATCCGGCTTTCCGAGCTGGTGAATATGGAGGAACGCGTCAGCCTCCAAACCATCAACCGCGTGAACCGGCTCCGTACCATCACGATCTACGCCAATCCCGCGCCGGGCTACGATGTCCAGACCGCGAACCTGACCGCCGAAAAGATCTGCAAGGAAACGCTCCCGGATGGCTACTCGATGCAACATACGGGCACGGCCCAGACCATGAACGAATCCTTCCGGTCGCTCATGGTGGCGCTCATCCTGGGCATCGTCGTGGCCTACATGATCCTCGGGAGCCAGTTCAACAGCTTCCTGCACCCCTTCACGGTGCTTCTCGCCCTGCCCTTCAGCTTCACCGGAGCCCTGACGGCCCTCCTGATCGGCGACAAGATCGGCCTCTCGGGCTGCAGTATCAACATGTACAGCTTTATCGGCCTCATCCTCCTGATGGGCCTCGTGAAGAAGAACTCCATCCTTCTGGTGGATTTCACCAACCAGATCCGCGCCCAAGGCGTCGGGGTGGAGGAGGCCCTGCGGAAGGCCTGCCCGATCCGGTTGCGGCCCATCCTCATGACGTCCATCGCCACGGTGATGGCGGCGCTTCCGGCGGCCCTGGCCATCGGGTCGGGCGCCGAGGTGTTGCGTCCCATGGCCGTGGCGGTCATCGGCGGCATGATCTTTTCGACCCTTCTCACCCTGGTCGTGGTGCCCTGCGCCTACAGCCTGTTGACGAAACTGGAAAGAACCCCGCCCCATTCCTTCGGCGCGGAAGAACCCTCCGGCCCGGAACAAACCGCCCCTTCTCCCGTCCATGTGGCGGGCTCGGCGGGTTGAATAACAACGTTTTTTATAGGGTGACAAAGCCGTCAAGCCCCGGGGTTTTCCAAACCATAGGTCATCGAGGTTTTATGGCTGTGTGTTTGTTATAGTGCTTCCCAATCGGGAGGGGCTGAATGACGAAGGTCGTGACGGGAGTGGTTTCCGGCAGGGTTCAGAACGTCGGGTATCGGTATTTCGCCCGTGAACAGGCCGCTCCCCTGGGAGTGACAGGTTGGGTTCGCAATCTCCCGGACGGCTCCGTGGAATTCCACGCCGAAGGTTCCGAGGACGCGTTGGAGGAGTTTCTCCGGCGTTTGAGGAGGGGGCCCGTTTCCAGTCGCGTGGACACCCTTCGGTTGGACTGGCTGGACGGACCCACCGCGTTTCATCAATTCGAGATCAAGGCTTGAGAACAGGCGCTACAGAATGACGGATCGCGAGTGACCATGCCGCCCAAACGAAAACCCGGAAAAGGTTCCCTCAAAGCCCGTCGCCGGGGGCCTTCGTTGGTATTCTCGCGTAAATCCAACGCGCCTCCGGCGCCCAGTCACTACCATCCCTCTTCACGGGTCACCACCGACAGCCTCAAGTTGTATTTCAAGGAGATTTCAAAAGTCCCCCTTCTGACCGGGGACCAAGAGAAACAATTGGCCAAGGGGATCGAGAAGGGCAGTCTGGCGGACAAGCAAAAGCTGGTGGCCTCCAACCTGCGGCTTGTCGTCAAGATCGCCAAAAGATACATGAACCGGGGCATCGCTTTTCAGGACCTGATCGAAGAAGGGAACCTCGGACTCATCAAGGCCACGGAGAAATTCTCGTGGCGACGGGGTTTCAAATTCAGCACTTACGCCACCTGGTGGATCCGCCAGTTCATCACGCGCACATTGGCGAACCATTCCCGCACGGTCCGTGTTCCGGTCCATGTTTCCGAGGACATCCAGAAAGTCCAACGGATCACCCTGGAGCTGGTCCGAAAGCTGGGTCGCGACGTGACGGCTTCCGAAGTGGCCCAGGCTTCCCGCATGAGCCTCGACAAGGTTCGTCACTTGCACCGGCTGGCCCAAAGGGATCTTTCACTGGAAGTTCCGGTGGGGGAGGATAGCGGGGCGAAATCCTTCGGGGACTTCATCCCGGACCAGAACGCGCTCAGCCCCTCGGAGGAGACTTTCACCGTATTGCGCCGGGAAAAGCTGAAACGCCTCATGGGCAATCTCAACGAAAAGGAACAGGCGGTGCTTTTGATGCGTTTCGGTTTCGACGGGGAGGAACCGAGGACGCTCGAGGAAACCGGCAGGGTGTTGGGTGTCACGCGGGAGCGCATCCGGCAGATCGAGGAAAGGGCGCTCAAGAAGATTCGATCGGCGGTTCGAGGAAAAACAGCGGAATATCGGGCGCTGTTGGAGGAGTTCCTTTAAAACAATGAGGAATGAGCCATGACGGCCACCCTTGTTCAATGACTCATTTCGCGTTTCGAATCCGAGTGACCTCGTCAAACCCGGCTTTCCGGCGGCGCAGGCTAGATTCAGACCAAAACAGAAAAGAGAAGGCGCATGGATCTTAAACCATACATCCGAGACGTGCAGGATTTTCCCAAGAAGGGCATCGTCTTCAAGGACATCACGCCCCTCTTGAAATCCCCGGAGGCGTTCAACGCCGCCATTGAGATCTGGGCGTCCCGTTACAGCTCGATGGGATTGGACGCCATTGTGGCCATGGAATCGAGGGGTTTTATTTTCGCGGCCCCCTTGGCGTATCGCTTGAAAGTGCCTTTCGTCCCGATTCGAAAACCCGGGAAACTCCCGTACAAGACCATCCGGGAAACCTATGAACTGGAATACGGGACCGATAGTCTTGAGATCCACGCGGACGCGCTCGAAAAAGGTGGCCGGATCCTGGTGTTGGATGATGTCCTGGCCACGGGGGGCACTGCCGCCGCGGTGACCCGGTTGGTGGAACGGTTGGGCGGGAAGGTCGTGGAAGCTTCCTTCCTCATGGAACTCAGTTTCCTGAACGGACGCGCGAAATTGCAAAGTGTTCCGGTGCACTCTATAATCACGTACTGATTCGAAGGGCGGTTAGCGGTTGGCGGTTAGCGGTTGGCTTAAACGCCTTCCATCTTGAGCTAACCGCTATCCGCTATCCACCATCCTTCGCCTTTGAATGCCCTCGTAGCTCAGATGGATAGAGCGACCCTTTCCTAAAGGGTAGGCCACGCGTTCGACTCGCGTCGAGGGTACCCTCGTAGCCGTTCTCGCACGGCGAGAACGGCTGGAGCAATGGACAATCGAGAATCGAAAATAAAGCCATTGCGATCCATTCTCGATTTTCAGACAGGCGGCAAACGCGCATGATGCATCGAAACGCTTTGTTGCTAGCCGTCTTTCATTTGGCCCCGCAGTTTTCCAAAGCCGAAATTAGGGTAGGCCACGCGTTCGACTCGCGTCGAGGGTACCCTCGTAGCCGTTCTCGCACGGCGAGAACGGCTGGAGCAATGGACAATCGAGAATCGAAAATAAAGCCATTGCGATCCATTCTCGATTTTCAGACAGGCGGCAAACGCGCATGATGCATCGAATCGCTTTGTTTCTAGCCGCCTTTCTTTTGACCCCGCTGTTTTCCACCGCCGAAAATTTGGTGGACCCCGTCTTGACCGGCGAAAGGGTCTGGACCGCCGCGGGAAGTCCCTATCACGTCACCCATGACACGATCCTGGCCGCCGGAGCCACTCTCACCCTCGAGCCCGGCACCGTCATACGCATTTCCACGGGCGAGGACCAGACGATTCCGAACGTCTCCCCGCAGGTGGATTTCGTGGTCCAAGGACATCTG
>CAZSKE010000243.1:0-3774 GCA_964607325.1 uncultured bacterium
AATACGACCTGGTCATCGGGAGCCGATACGTCAAGGACGGGGGCATGGTGAATTGGAGCCTTCCGCGTCTCATGATCAGTTTGTTCGCGAATTTCATGCTCAAACGGATCCTCGGCATCCAGCAAAGCGATTGTTCGGGAGGGTTCAAAGCCTACCGGGCCGAACTGCTCCGACGGATCGGGCCCGAAAAAATCATCTCCCGCGGCTATGTTTTCTACGTTGAGATCCTCTATCGCGCCCTCAAGGCCGGCGCGCGGGTGAAGGAAATCCCTATTATTTTCGTCAACCGTGGAAAAGGCAAAAGCAAACTCGGAATGAACGAAGTGGTCGGCTACGCGGTGAATATCTTCCGATTGCGTTGGTTGACATGGGTGGGGAAGATTTGAGGCGTAAAAAAACCGGCGGCTTTCAACACCGACGGAATCGAAAGGCAAAGCATGAAGACCCGGCAGGAATTCTTCGCCCACTACCTCCAATACACCTCCGTCGCGCACTCCCTGTGGCGTTGTTACGAGTGCGAACGGTTTTCTAAGGAGAAAATCCAACATCCAGTCCTGGATTTGGGTTGCGGGGACGGTTTTTTCGCCGAGACGGTCTTTGGCCATCTGGAAACAGGCATCGACCTGGATTGCGGGGAGGTTTCTCGCGCCGTGAAGCGCGGGGCCTATGACCAGGCGCTTTGCGTCTCGGCCACCCAGATGCCGTTCAAGAGCAACAGCTACCGCACCGTGGTCTCCAACTGCGTGATGGAGCATATTCCGCACATCGACGCGGTCCTGCGTGAATGCAAGCGGGTTCTCAAGCCGGGGGGAAGGGTCATCACCACGGTGCCGAGCGAGATTTGGGACAATGATTCCATCTACCAGAAGTTCTTCAGGGCGTTCGGGTTCGATGACGCGGCCGAGTGGTACAACCGTAAGATCAACCAGGTGTCCAAGCATTATCATGTGGACGAGAAAAAGATATGGGAGGAACGGTTTCGGAAGGCCGGCCTCAAACTCGTGACCGCGGAGTACCTGATGCCCCCGAAGGTTTACCACACCTTCGAGCGTTGGTTCGTCCCGGCCGCCCCCTCGAAGATCTGGAAGGCGCTCTTCAAGCGTTGGGTCCTTCTGCCCCGGTTCTGGATTCCCGGTTTCTTCAATTGGTATTTCAAGGACCTCCTGAAGGAGGAGGCCCCCACGGGGTGCTGTTATTACCTGGTGGCCAAGAAACCCGGCTGAGAACGCGCGTTTCAAAGCCCTGGATGATCTATCTGGGGCTTTGAGTATTGAAAACCGTTTCGAAGGAAGGTTTCACGACCCGGTTTGATAGGGCCGGGAACGATGTTTTCGTGTATATTGTCGAATCACGAGTGCTCAAGCCTTCTCGAAAGACGCCGAACGGCAAAGGGGTTCTCCGCCCCGCCGACAACCCAGGAGGACTTTTCCATGGCCCGTCGTACCAACCCGATCGTGAAACCCGCCGGTACCAAGAAAGCGCCGCGCCCTCAAAAAAACAAGAAGGGGCGCAAGCCGGTTTCTGCCCGCAAGGGCGGGGGCAAACGCTGGATCGGCGTTCTGGTGTTCGTCATCCTGGTGGGCCTCGCGATCAACGCGGTGATGATGATGCAGAAAACCGCCCCCCGCCAGTTCAAGGTTCTTCCGGTGTTCTCCGTCACGGGCAACGACAAGTCTTCCGGGCCCTTCGGAGCCTGGGACGCGGCCGCTGTCGGAAACGACCGGGTGGCGGTCGCCGATCAACCGGCCGGGCGAATCCTCCTTTTCGACCGCAACGGCGACCTGCTCAAGACCTGGGGCCGAAAAGGCGAGACGGGCGACACTTTCAAGGAGCCCTCGGGGATCATTTCAGACGCCTCGGGAAACATCTGGGTTTTGGACGCGTGGCGCTCGATCGTCCGTGGCTTCACCCAAAACGGGGATGAGCTTGCCAAGATCCCCCTGGTGGACCGTTTCTACGGGCCGCGGGGCGTGGCTTCCAACGGCAAGGACTTCTTCGTGGCCGACACCGGCAGTCACCGGGTGGTTCAAGTGGCCCCTTCGGGACAAGTGGTGGCTTTCTGGGGCGAGCAACGCGGGACCGGTCGGCAAAGCCTCGACAATCCTCGCTCGCTTTGCGTTGATTCCAAGGGCTTGGTTTACGTGGCGGATTACGAGAATCGGCGGATTCAGGTGCTCGATATCGCGAAGGGATTCCTGAGGCAGGTCAAGTGCGATTGCAAACCGGCCGATGTCGCGATCGACGCGAAGGGGCGCTTGTTCGTTCCTTGCGTGGAAGACGGTCTCGTCAAGGTCTTTTCCGCGGGGAACGGGAAATTCCTGGGAGCCATGGTGGATCCCAACGGCGCTCCGGACGCTTTCCGGGGCCAATCCGGCGTGGATGTGGCGCCGGATGGTACCGTGATTTTGGGGGGCGGCGATCGCGTATCCGGTTGGAAACCCGCTTCTTGACGGCGTTCCGCATCCCCGGAAGGCCATGAGACGCTTTCGGATCGATTGTCGGCACGCGACGGGCGAGAAACCTTGCGCGCCGCACAAGGCCGAAGGCGTCACTTGTGGGCATTGTCCCCGTTTTGACCCGGTTCTTGATATACGCCTGATTATTAAACTCGCGGCGGCCGGGGACGTGCTTCGATCCACGGCCATTCTTCCGGCCCTCCGGCGAGCCTTTCCGCGCTCGGCCCTCTGGTGGATCACGGATCCAGTCTCGAAACCGCTTCTGGTGAACCATCCCGCGTTGTCATGGGTTCTGGACACGTCCTTTCCTCTCGCCGGATTGCTCTCCTCGGCGCGATTGAAGAGCGTCTATTGCTTGGATATGAGCCGTGAGGCGACCGCGATCGCGGCCATGATTCCCCCCAAGGTTCCGCGAAAGGGATTCGGCCTCTCGCCCGGGGGCGTGGTCGTGCCCGCAAGTCCCGAGGCGGCCGTTTGGCACGGGATGGGTTTGTGGGATACCGAAAAAAAAGCCAACCGGCGATCCTACGCTGAACACTTATTTGAGATTATCGGAGTCCCTTACGCGCCCGATCCTCCGAGGTTGTTCCTCACGGACGACGAAAGAAGCGCGGCGGCCGTCTTCGCGCGTGAGAACAAACTTGAGCGGTTTAGCGGCCTCCTGGGGCTCAATGTGGGGTCGGGACGGCGCTGGACCTCGAAACGCTGGAGCCTCGAGGCGTTCGTGGCCCTGGCGAGGTTGTGGAAAAAGAAGCGACCCAAAACAGGTGTTTTGCTGTACGGCGGTCCCGAGGAAAGGGAAGTTCTTTCGGTCCTCGCGCGAAGGCTCAAGGGCATCGCGATTTCCTGTGGAGCCGACAATACCCTGAGAGCTTTCGCGGCCCGCTTGGAGCTCTGCCGGGTGTTGGTCACCTCGGACACCTTGGCCCTCCATATCGGCGTGGCCTTGAAGCGCAACGTGGTGGCCCTTTTTGGCCCGACCTCGGACGTGGAAATAGGGTTATACGGTTCAGGAGAAAAGATCCTTCCTCCGGAACCCTGCCGATGCTATTACGAGCCCGCCTGCCGATATTCGCCCAGTTGCGTCGAGCGCATTCCGGTTGGCGAGGTCGCGGCCGCGGTGGAGCGCCAATGGCGAAAAGCCGGGGAATGAGTCGATAAGACATGCAAAACGGCTTTCTTGTTCTGAGGATTTCGACGCTTCACGGTTCCTTGGCGCGCCTCCCATAGGCGAGGAGGGCCGCGTTCACTTTTAGAGGTGCGCCTTGAAGACACCGAGCCGTTCCAAGGGCGCCGTTTGGCTTGTGGTGCCGACGTA
>CAZSKE010000243.1:3784-4426 GCA_964607325.1 uncultured bacterium
GAGCGGGAAAACGTGGACGCGTTGGTGGCGTCGGTCGCGGCCGCCCTTCCGGAAGCCCACGTCCTTTTCGTGGACGACAGTTCCCCCGATGGAACCGCCGATCGGGTGAAATCGATCCAACGGCGACGCCCCTCCGTGCGCTTGCTTCTGAGGCCCCGCGCGGTCCGAGGAAGAGGGTGGGCGGGTCGGGACGGATTCATCGAAGCCCTTCGGCGTGGCGCCATGTACGTGGTGGAAATGGATGGGGATCTTTCCCACGACCCGTCCTATCTTCCAGGACTACTGGCTCCCCTGAAACGTGGCGAGGCCGACCTGGTCCTGGGAAGTCGCTACGTCCCCGGGGGGAAGGATCTGGATCGCCCCTGGTACCGCTCCCTGTTGAGCCGGATCGCCAAGGGTTTTCTCAATCTTGTCTTGGGACTTCGGGTGAACGATCCCACCAGCGGTTATCGCGCCTATACGCGCGGGGCGTTGGAAAGACTGGACCCGGGGTCCTTGAGGGCTCGGGACCCCTTTTGCGTGACTGAAATCCTTTATCGAGCGCGACGAGCTGGGTTACGCGTGGTCGAGGCTCCGGTCGTTTTTTCGGATAGAAAGCGGGGGGCCTCCAAACTGGGCCCGGGTGTTCTAGTTCCGTACCTC
>CAZSKE010000244.1:0-4410 GCA_964607325.1 uncultured bacterium
CACTTCAGCCGCGGGGTAAGCCCAAGCTCGTCGATCAGGCGACGGATGGATGTGTCGGTCAGGAAAAGATGATGGTAGTACTTCTCCAGGCGGGCGCCTCCGGCGGCCTTGACCTCGAACCCGGCGGCCAGGCCTCCCACGTGGTCGGCGGCCTCGTAAAGGTCCACCTCGTGCCCGGCGTCCAGGAGACGGTACGCGGAGGTCATGCCGGCGATGCCGGCCCCGATGATCGCGATTTTCATGACGTGTCCTTTGGGTGGGCGCAAAAACAGCTCTTCGGCGCCCCGCGAGACAGCCTCAAACCCAAGGGGCGGGAAGACGATCCGGGTTCCCCGTGGGGAAAGATTACTTCGGGCTCCCGGATTTTTGCTCGCGCTCGATCTGTTTGAGGCTGAGCCCTTCCTTAAAGAAGTAAACCAGGCCCCAAAGCGTGATGGGGGCCCACACCACCAAGTGAACGATGAGAATGTAGGCGACGGCCGTTTCGGGAACCACCCCCAAGGGCAACAACATCAGCTTCCCGATGGCCTCGAACAAGCCGAAGCCCCCGGGGGCGTTGGGGATCAGGATGCCGAGGTTGACGACGGCCATGAGCAGGGCCGCGGTGAAGAAGGTGATGGGGTTGGGCGCCAGATCAAACCCGCGAGCCAGCCAATAGAAACAAGTGAACTCGCAGGTCCAGGCCGCCACGGAGGTCAAGAGGACGACCAGGGTTTGTCCCGGGTTTTTTAAGATCCTCAATCCCTCCAGGAAGGTGGAGGAGAGACGTTCCAGCGAGGGGCGGATTTTCGCCGGGGCCAACCCCGTGAAGAACCGGGAGACCTTTTCAGCCACGCCTCGGAAAAGAATCATCAGGAATAGCGCGACGAAGGCTCCCCCGAAGACGCCGGGCGACCACTGAATGGCCTTCTGGATCCCGGGATCCAAGGTGGCGGGGTCCAGGGGAAGGTGGCCGAACCGCAAGGCGAAGGTCAGCACCAAGACCATGGTCAGCCCATCGAAAAGCCGCTCGAGAATGATGGTGGCCAGGGAGGCGCTTCCGCTGATGTTTTCCTTGCGCCCGTTGAGGTAGGCCCGGATGAATTCTCCCAAGCGCAACGGCAGGATATTGTTCAGCATGAACCCGATCAGGAGCGTGGGGAAGAGGCTGTTGAATCGGCACTTCTTGACGGGGGCCAGGAGCGTGACCCAGCGCGCGCCGCGGATGAGATAACCGACGAGGTAGACGATGAGGGCCGGAAAAAGCCATCCCAACTTGAACTTGGAAAAGGCCTCGGACAGCTTGTCGAACTCCAAGCCGTGGAAGACATACGCAAAAGCCAGAATCCCTATGGCCAGAACCAGGATGTTTCGGTGCGTGGGTTTCATGGGCCTTGTTCGCGGGAAGACTATGAAACCGTTTCCTCTCAACAAAAGGCCGGTTTCAGACGAAAACGGAGTTTATCGAAGCGTTTATGGGCTGTCAAGAAAACCTGGATAATGTCGCGATGCCATGGCGGGAATGGCGTTCGCCCGATAGAATACATGCATGGAGTTCGTGGTTGATGGCCTGGGCCGCAACCCGAGTATTCCCTCGCTCGTCTGAATGAAAATAGAAATCCGGAGGTCGGGCCAATGATTCGCGCGACAATCTTGTTCCTGGCGGGGTTCTTCCTGCTGACGCCCCTGGGCGTGGTTTCGGCCAAAAACGACACGGCCTCAGCCGACAACGCCCAAGTCAAGTACTCGACTTTCCGGGAAGCCTACGACGCGGGTAGCCAGCTCCTCAAAGCCCGGAAGTTCACCGAATCGGTGGACGCGTACCGGCAAGCGGAAAACCTGGCCGGCTCGAATCTGGTCAAGGCCCAGGCCGCCAACGCCGCGGGTTGGACCCTGACGCGCGCCCGCAAATGGGCCGAAGCCCGTGAGCTTTTCCGTCACGCGGCGCAGTTGAATCCCCAGAACAAGGTGGCGCTCGGCAACTTGGGCTTCGCGTCCCTGAAACTTTACCAGTTCGGTCTCGGGAGCCCGGAGGATCTCAAGGAATCCTTGAAGGCCTTGGAGAGCTGCTCGGCGATCGATCCAGCCTATAAGGATGATTTGCTGGAATCCGTTCGTACCATTTCCGCCCGCTTGGAATCCAACGCCAACGCCACTCCCGTCGCGCCGGTCAAGTCCGGCATGGCTTTCAAGGACGCCTTGTCCCTGGGGGACCAGTTGCAGGCCGCGGGTCAATATGATTTGGCCCTTCAGGCGTTCAAACGAGCCGAGGAAACCGGGTTCTCCCCCAAGTCGAAGGGCGCCGCCGCCAACCGCCTGGGTCTGGCCCTTTTGGAATCCTGCCGTCCCAAAGAGGCTTTGGCTCACTTTGAGCGCGCCGTCAAGATTGTTCCTGGGGAGAAGGTTTTCCTTAACAACATGGGGCTTGCCCAATGGACCCTTTACGACGCCGGTTTGGGGGACGCCTCCAATTTGAAACAGTCGGTGGACGCGTTCTTCAAAGCCAATTCCATGGATCCCTCCTATCGCGGGGAAAACCTCAAGATGGCCTTGGACGAATTGCGCGAGGTCGAACCCGAGGCCGCCAAACCTTACGAGTCACAGCAGGACCCGGCGACTGGCGACGCGGCCCCCATGGGATCCCCCACCACCAAGTAGCCGATGGCCGATGGCGGATGGTCAAAGGAAATGGGTAATTCCGAATGGCCCGCCCCGTTTACAACAACGTCGCAACTCCCATGGTGAACGGGGCAAGTCATTTCAACCATCGGTTTAAGTTGATGGATCCCACGCCCGATCGTTCCCTCCAAAAACGACTGGATGGTTTGCACGCCCGTATTGGGGCTTGCCACCGTTGTTTTCGCTCGCGGGATAACGTGCCGGTCTCGGGCAAGGGCCTGGCATTGCCCGGCGGTTTGTTGCTGGTGGGCCAAGCACCGGGCGTGCGGGAACCCAAAGCCCAGATGAATTTTGCCTGGACCGCCGGGAAACGGTTGTTCCAGTGGCTCGCGACGGTGGGACTGCCCGAACCCGCCCTTCGGAAGAACGCGTACATCACCGCCGTCACCAAATGCTATCCGGGTAAATCCAAAAGCGGCACGGGCGACCGCAAACCCTCCCTCTGGGAGGTGGAGAATTGCGCCCCTTATATGGAGGAAGCCCTCGCGCTTTTGAAACCCTCGGTGGTGGTTCCCATCGGTTCGCTCGCGATCGAACGGTTTTTGGGGGTGAAATCCATGAGCGAGACCATCGGTCGCGAGTATCGACGCGATCTTTCCTACGGGACGGTTACGATCATTCCTTTGCCGCATCCCTCCGGGGCCAGCCCTTGGGCCCATCTTCCGGGAAATCCCGCGAAATTGAGGCGGGCTTTGGGTAAAATCCGATCGCGCCTGCGCAAGCTCGGTATCTATGGCTGGTTTCAGACGCCTTGCCCGCGTTGAATCCTCCGGGTCGGTTTCGTAAAATGCGTGGCGGTTGTTTTTAAACCGCCGTGGTTCGCTCCCCTTCGATAAACTCCGGGTCCAAAACCGACGGATGGAGTGAATCAACCCGGGGAATCGTCGCAAGGCGTTCCGATCGTTCGACAGCGTCTCAATCCCTTTCACCGCCGGGAGGCCCTTCTTGATCCGCTTGACCACGCAAACCCCCTCGTCCAAAACCACTCCCAAGGTCCGAGTCTTGTTCGCCTTCGAGGAGGAGGCGGGGTTCGCCAACCTCGCGGGATCCCCGGCGGTCCGGTTGAGGGAATCCCTGGCGCGGGAAGGGTTCAAGGGACGCGAATCCGAGGGCGCTTGGGCCGATTTCGCAGGACGGCCCGGGTTGGAACGAGTGGTCGCGGTGGGGATGGGGTCGCGCGAGAAATGCCGCGTCGAGACCTATCGGCGCGCGGGGGGGAGGGCGGCCCGTCTCGCCGCTCAAAAAAACCAGGACGTTTTAGGCGTGGATTGGCCCTCACGAGGATTGAAAGGGGATCCGGGCGAGTGCGCGAAAGCTTTCGCCGAGGGGTTGATCCTCGGAAGCTACCGTTTCTCGAGGTACATGAGCTCGTCCCGGAAACCCCAAAAAGACTTGGAGGAAGTGAGGTTCCAGCCCGCTCAAGAACTGACCGCTGTGATCCGGAGGGCGTTGGAAACGGCTTCCTTATATTGCGGCGGGGTATTTTTGGCGCGCGATCTCATCAACGGGGCTCCCAGCGACGTGACCCCCCGGGTTTTGGCCGATACGGCCCGCGCGGTGGCTTCCAAAAACAAGGGTGTGACGGTCCGGGTTTACGGGCGGAAGGAACTCGAGCGGATGGGCGCCGGGGGGCTTTTAGGGGTGAATCGTGGAAGCGCTCAAGAACCCTATCTGATCCATCTCCGTTATCGTCCGAGACGATCCTCCGGGAAATCGGTCGCCCTGGTCGGTAAAGGGATCACGTTTGATTCG
>CAZSKE010000245.1:0-2397 GCA_964607325.1 uncultured bacterium
GTCCATTTACGAGGTCCCCGGTGACGTGGATTACTCCACCGGCAACATCGACTTCGTGGGTACCGTGACCATTCGAGGCGACGTGAAGGATGGTTTCAAGGTTTACGCCGGGGAAGACCTGATCATCCAAGGCGTGGTCGAGGCCGCCGAACTCAAGGCGGGGGGCAAGATGACCATCGCGGGAGGCGTGTCCGGGTCCGACCGGGCGAATATCTCCTGCGGCGGTGACGCCACCATCAAGTACATCCGAAACGCGCATGTCGAAATCGGCGGGAACCTGACGGTTGGGCAAGCCATCATGCACAGCAAGGTTGTTTGCGGGAAGCGCATCACGGTGGCTGGCCGCAAAGGCGTCATCGTGGGCGGCCAAGTGGTGGCCGCCGAGGAGATCAACGCGGCCTCCATGGGGTCGAATTTCGCGACTCCCACCGAGGTGGTGGTGGGGGAGACCGCGGGGGTGCGTGACGAGCTCCAGAAAATGGATCTCGAGTTGAAGGCCGCCACGGAAAACCTGGAAAAAACCAAGAAGGGCATGGCGTTCCTGAAGGATCTCCAGACGAAGATGGGGGGGAATCTGCCTCCAGAGAAGAAGGAATTGCTGACCAAGTTGACTCGGGCCCAGTTTAAACTGATGGCCGACGTGAAGGGCTTGGCCGAGCAAAAGATGGATTTGGAGCACAAAGACGCCGATAGCGCCGCGGCCCGCAAACGCCTCGCCAAAGTCAGCTGTTTGGGCATCATCCACACCGGCGTGAAGATCACGATCAACAAATCCTCGCGCCAGATCACCGAGGAGTTGAAGTACTGCACTCTCACCGAATCCGACGGCGAAGTGAAGGTGGGGCCCTTTAAGTGACCCGAGGGGGGAATCGTGCAGGGGGTTGATGGAAATTACCTGAAGATGCAGGGCGAGATGCTGGCCCGTCTTCAGGTGGGGTTGCAGGCCGAGGCTCAGGCCCAACAGACGCGGGCCCAGTCGGCTTCCGAGGAGGCTCTGAGGCGTCTTCGGGAGCAAGTGGTCGAGATGGAAGCCTCCCGCGGGGAGGATCGAGGGCCTTCCGTGATCGATGGACGGTCGGGTCGATCGGCTGGAAATCGCCCTGGAAACGAAGGCTCAAGGACGGACGGAAGCGAATCGCGGCCCGCGAACGAGGAAGGGGAAATCATTCCCCCACCTCCGGGTCTCGGAAGCAGGATCGACGCGAGGGCATGACATGAGTCTTTTTCCCATCCTCCAGGTCCTTTTTGACGCGGTCCTGATGTTCGGACTGTTGTTCGTTTTCCATTACGCCACGCAAAAGGCGCAACGCCGGCGGGAGGACGAGGAGGTCCTCAAGAACCTGGAAGCGCAGGAATTACGCTCGGGACTTCAAGAACTTCTCTTGACGCTTCGTCAAGTCGGCGGGGAGGTCTCGGGGGAACTCCAGGAGAAAGTCCGCGAGGCGGAGGCCGCCGGGACGCGATTGGGGATTCTATTGGAAAGCCTGAAATCGGATTTGGCCTCGACCGAGCGGTTGGCGCACGAAGCGTCGATCGAGCGGGAGCAGTTGGAAGCCAAGGTCGAATCCTTGAGGGCCCTCAAAATCGCCCGGAAACCGAAGGCCCCGAAACCGCAGGAGGAAAGCGTTCCGGCCGATACCCCTTCGACGGCTGTGGGCTTTTCCACGACGGCGGTCAAGGAGATATACCGGCTGGCCGACGAGAGTTTGGGCGTGGCGGAAATCGCGCGAAGGACCCAGCTGACCCGGGGCGAGGTGCAGTTGATCCTGAACCTCCGGGGGAACCGGTTCTCGACCCCGAACTGAGGGGAGGGAACTCATTGGAAACCGTCCCGGAAGTGGTGGCCGCGCCAGGCGTCTTGATGAAGCTGGCGGGTTCCCTGAGGTCGCCCGGCGCGGTGGTGACGGAGATCCTCAGGGACGGGACTTACCAGGTCCGGTTCGGGGGCGGTTCACTGGAGGCGACGGGGCCTTCGGGTTTGAGGGTCGGGGACCGTGTCCGGGTGACGGCGCTCAAGACGGAAGCTCCGGCCCCGGAAGGCGATCGGCTTCCGCCCGCCCGTTCCGAGGGAACCGGAAACTTTACGGCCTTGCTTCCGTTGGCGTTCGGCGGTGAGGGGGCCCTGGTCCAAGTCGAGGCCTTTGTCGGAAAAAAACCGGATGGCCCGGGACAAACCCGGCCGGTGTATTTCCTGGTGGAGACGCAAACCCTTTCCCTGGGAAAAACCCAGTGGGGCGTGCATTTGATGGGACGACGAGTGGCCCTTCAGGTTTACGTGGAAGGCCAGCCACGCCCGGGAGAGCCGTGGAAATCGATGTCGATGGAAGTGGAAAACCGCCTGAGAAAAGCCGGTTTTGAGTTGAACTACCCGACCCAATGGGTGGCGAGACCCTTGCG
>CAZSKE010000245.1:2458-4383 GCA_964607325.1 uncultured bacterium
CCCGCGCTTGACCGCCAAGGGTCAGGGTCAGTTGGCGGAACGCATCGTGGAGATGGCCCGGAAGAACGGCGTGCCGGTTCGCGAGGACCGATTCTTGTTGGCGGCGTTGGAAGGCTTGGATGTGGGGCAGGATGTGCCCCCTGAATTGTACCAAGTGGTGGCGGAGATCCTGGTGGCGGTCTACCGAGCGGAAAAGGAAGCCACCCGCGAATGACGTCGAGGAAGCTCGTGAGCCCGTCTCGATGAGACAGGGCTTCTCAACAAACGCCTCCCCGTGGGAGGCGAAAGGACCAGTACGGTGAAACGAGATCGAACCACCCCGCGAAGGAATCCGTTCTTTCGGAGGGCCTTCGTCCTCTGCATCCTCGGGTTCGCGCTCCTTGGAACCGCGAGAGCCCAGAGCGATCTGATTTTCGGAAGAAAGGACACCTTCGGCATCGGCCCCCGCGCCATGGGAATGGGTTGCGCTTTTGTCGCGGTGGCCGACGACGCGTCGGCGGTTTACTGGAACCCGGCCGGCTTGGTCCAGATTCCGTCCTACACCCTCAGCCTTTCCACCGCGCCGGTGTACTTCAAGACCCATGTGGGCACAAGCGAGGGTTTCGGGAAACCCTATTACGAATCCATTCAGTTCATCTTCCCGATCGCCAAGGAGAACACCATCGGTCTTTCGTTGTTCAGGCCGTTCCATCCGCAGATCGATTTGTTCGCCGGGGATCTGACCCTCGACGCGGACCAGCGCCGCCAAGGCAGTTACTATCTCAACCCCAGTTTCCAGCAAAGCGAGATCGTCTTCACGTATTCAGCGCGCTTTTCGGCGGCCCGCAACTTTTCCATGGGCGTGAACGTGGAACGCATCACGAACGACAGGTATTTCATCCGTTATTTCGGCCCCGAAGGCACCCCGGAAGCGCTGGCGCTCGAAAATCCCATCCGCGTCCGCGGTTTCGGCGTGGGGTTGGGTTTCATGTATCGGATACCCGTCACCAAGTATTCCGAGGAACTTCGGATCGGCTTGGCCCTCAAGGACCTGGTTTCGAGGGTGCAATTCGTGGACGGCCTGCAGTTGAACCCGTCCACGGCCGTCGCGTTCGACCTCGGACCCGGCTTCGAGACCGAAGTGCCGCCCGAGATCACTTTGGGCGCCGCCTTCAAGAACAGCATCCTGTTCAAGGTCCGCAACATTACCGCCCTCGACTTCGCGCAGATTTCGGACCCTCGTTTCGACAGCAACAACAACAAATACGTCCGATTGGGCACGGAGTTCTGGTTCATGAAGGATGTGGTGGGCCTTCGGGGAGGCTATTCCAGCCCCATCTCGCGGCCCGGGACTCTTCACATGGGCTTGAGCATTCGAGCCATGGCCGGCGATCTCCAGGCCGACTTGGCGTATCTCCAACCCATCAAGGAATCGGCCGAGTTGAGGGAAAACTCCGCCATCGGGGTCGTCAATTCGCAGGGCATCAATTTCGAGAAGTTCCACCTGGGGATGTCCTATCGCTTCGGCAGTGACGCCGAACTGCCGCCTCCCAAGGTTTCGGCCAAGGTCGATCCAGCGGCTTTCGCCCCGTCTCGGGGGGAAAAGGCCGAATTCCTGCTGGATACGACGGAAGACGTCGCCATGGACCGTTGGAGCGTGCTGATCTATGACAAGAATAACCAGCTGATTCGGGCCTTAAGGGGGCGGGGAACCCCTCCGACGCGGGTTCTTTGGGCTGGGGAATCGGACACTTACGAGCCCCTTCCGCCTGGCGTCTATACCTGGGCGTTTCAAGTTCGCGACAATCTAGGGCATGTGGGCTCCACCGAGGTCCAAACTGTGGAGATTTTGGGCCCTGCGGCCCCCGAAGTTGCGAAGCAACCCGGTCGTTTGTATAATCTGCGACAGCAACAAGCCGCTCTTTTGGCCCAGGAAAGCCAGCGAT
>CAZSKE010000246.1:0-4374 GCA_964607325.1 uncultured bacterium
CACGGTGACCCGGACGCCCACCCACACCGGGACTTCCACGAATACCCCCACGCGCACTTGGACGCCCACGAAAACCCTGACTCCCACGATCACCCCCACCTTCCCCCCGGGGGACCTCTTTACCGTTTCCCGTAATCTGGTCCGTCCGGGATGGGATTTTCCCCCGTTGACCCTGACGGTGCGTTTGCACCGTCCCGGGCATTACAGCCTGATGATCTACAACACCGCCGGGGAGAAGGTCCGGACCCTTCGCGCCGGGCGGAATGTGGCCCCGGTCTTTGAGGAGTGGGTCTGGGACGGCAAAAACGACCAGGGAGAGGGTGTTTCCAGCGGCCTTTACCTGATCCATTGCGTCGCGGGGACGCAAGTCCACACGGCGCGGGTCCTTTTGGCGCGGTAAAATGGGGGCCTTCGCCTGCAACTCGTGGAGGATCCACTCGTCCAAAAATCGAGAGGTTCATCGTCGCTTGGAAAGGTTGGACATGAAGAAGACCCTGTGGGTTTGCCTGGTGGCCGCTGGTTGGTTGACGGCGGGAAACGTTTGGGCCCAGATTCAATCCCGCGCCGCCGGCACGGCCGATCAACTTCGCGACGCTGATTCGAGCGACGCCCGTTCGGGCCAGGACGCGCGAAGAAGCGCGCGGGATGCCTTCCGGGGCCAGACGCAGACCCGGCGGGAGGCGGCTCCGCAGGAATCCGCGCCGAGCGTGTCCTCCGCGCCCGCGGCGCAACCCGTTGTCAACCCCTCGCGCGAACGGCCGAGCGGCCAAACCCTCCAGCGCGGGTCCGTCTCGCGCGTTGAAAACCCGGTCGCGGGCTCCGTCGAGAATCGCGGCGTGCGAACCAACCGGCAGACCACGACCCAGGGCGGGACGTCGGTCCGGACTCGCGCGAATCGAACCGGGGTCAACCAAGTCCGCTCCGTGAACCGCTCGACGAACCGGGCGATCCAGGCGAACCGGCCTAGCCCCATCCTGGCGAAGGAAGAGATGGTGCGCACGCCCCGGTCCCGGTCCGTGCTGGCGGTTCCGCGCCAGGGGCCCGACGGGAGCGCCTTCACGGCCAAGGCCGTCTCCTGGGCGCCGCGGGCGGATCGCATGGCCGTCCTTCGCAACCCGGCCCTGTTGAGGAATGTGGAGGACTTGACCCGCCGTGAGACGGTCCGGGGCCGTTATTATTGGCACCGCGATCGTGGCCACGACTTCTGTCACTACTACGACGATTGGGGTTTCCATTGGTACGGATGGACCTGGGGCGGGGATTTTCATTGGACCCGCTACCACGCCAACCGTTGGTGGTGGTATGACACCCGGTTCGACCGTTGGTGCTGGTGGCACGGCGGCTACTGGTGGTGGCAGGACCCGGTGCGAGTCAACGTGATCTACGTCTACGACGACGGGCGGTACATCCCGTCCGACGAGCAATACACCGAGTTGGCGCCGGAACCTGTTTCCTCGACGGCCAAGAAGATGTTCAGCAACCAGTCCGGCACCCGTTTGGTGAAGGTGTTTGGCGCGGCGCGGGACGCGTTCCTGTACGACACGAACAAGTCGCCGGCCTTTCAACCGGTGTTTTTGGCCTCGGGAGCCAAGGACGTGCGGTTCGTGGACGATCCTTTCGGGGATACCCGCCAGGTCGTCGTGACGCTTCAGGATAATTCCGTGGCGCTTTTCGACGCCCAGGGCAATTCCTACATGTCTCCCGACGGCGGGTACTGAGGCGGCCATCGAATCGAGATGAAAGGCGGTTCCTCCTCAAAGAGCGAACCGCCTTTTCGTTTCAAGCCTGGGCCATCGGCCTTGAAAGCCGGTGGCCGGGGAATATGAGCGAGAGGTTTCCGACGGATGGCCCGTCCTTCCACCATGCGCCGTTTCACGATCGACTTGTCCGACGCGGACAGGAACCAGTACCAGGTTTTGGAATTCCGCGCCGCACAGCACCCTTCGGAGACGACCGCCTTCCTCGCGGCCCGCGTCCTGGCGTATTGCTTGAACGCCCAGGAGGGGCTGGAGATGACCCAGGGCATCGGGGATCCCGACGAGCCCGCCATGCGGCGCGTGGGATCGGACGGTCGCGTGGCGTTGTGGATCGACATCGGGCAACCCGACCCGAGAAGACTCCACAAGGCCTCGAAACTCGGGGCCCGGGTGCGCGTGTACACGCACAAGGATCCTTGGCATTACCTCAAGACTTTCGAGGGCGAACACGTCCATCGGGCCGAGGATATCGACTTGTTCTCCTTTGACGCGGGGTTCCTGGAATCCATCGGGACGATCCTGGAAAGGGACAATCGGTGGGTGCTGACGGTTTCGGGCGCCACGCTGTATTTGAGCGCGGGCGGTAGGGACTTGACCGGTGAATTGCGGAAACACCCGCTCGGAAAAGCGTGAAAGACGGCGGGACGACGGCCGCTGAAAAGGTTGTTGGTCTGGGCGCTCCCGGCTTCTACAATGGAAAGCGAACGACCGGCGTGGAAGGGAATGGGCCTTGAGGAAAAACCGACCCGTGACTTTTGAGACCCTGTCCGCTGGTTCCGCGCCCCGGGACTGGGGCGTGGATGTCCTGGCCTTCGGCGCCCATCCCGATGACGTGGAAATCGCCATGGGCGGCACCCTTCTGGCCCTCAAGGCGCGCGGCGCCCGCGTCGTGGTGTGCCATTTGACCGATGGGGAACCCACCCCCTATGGCGACCGGAAGACGCGCCTCCGGGAAGCCGAGGCGGCCGCGCGGGTCCTGAAGTTGGACGATGTTGTGGTCCTGTCGCTTAAAAACCGCGAGCTTCAAGACACGTTGCCCGCCCGCCGCAAGGTGGCCGAGATCATCCGGCGTTATCGGCCCCGGTTGGTCTTCGCGCCTTACTGGGTGGACGCACACCCCGACCACTGGGCGGGAAGCGCCCTGGTGTCGGCGGGGCGGTTTTGGGCCAAGCTGGTCAAGACGGACATGCGGGGAAAACCCTGGTATCCCGCGAAGATGTACCATCATCTGGTCACCCACCTGCGGGTGAACGCGAACCCCTCCTTTATCGTGGATATCTCGGATCACTGGGAAGGTAAACTGCGGGCGTTGCGTTGCTACAAAAGCCAATTCCTGCGGAACCCCGCCAGCCGGGCCCTGGAACACATCGAGATTCGGAACCGTTATTTCGGGTCCCAGATCGGTCGCTACGCCGGGGAGCCTTTTTTCTCCCGGGAAAGTGTCGGTGTGGAGGACCCGAGGGTCCTGTTTTGAAGCGCCGGACTCCTGGTTTCGTGGGAATGAAAACACGGCGTTTTTGCTTCGCGTCCCGGGTGGCGAAAAAGGTCTCGCGGGCGTTTTATTAATAGGCGAGTTGCACGTTGACGACGCGCGACCCCCTCCTTAATATTGAGCGACATCACCCCAAAAGAGGTCTCCATGGCTCCCTCCCGCACCCTGTCGATCGGCGTCACTCCCTCCGGCCAAGAGGCCGTGTTGAACCTGGCCAAGGCCAACCGCCACGGTCTCATCGCGGGAGCGACCGGGACCGGGAAAACCGTGACCCTTCAGACCCTGGTCGAGGGTTTCTCGACGAACGGGGTGAACGTGTTCCTGTCCGACATCAAGGGCGACCTCGCGGGTCTTTCCCGCGCGGGACAACCTTCCGGGAAGATCAAGGAACGCATCGAAAAACTGAAGTTGAAGAACTACCAGAACCGGGCTTTCCCGACGGTGTTCTGGGACCTCGAGGGCAAGCGGGGCTTGTCCTTGCGCACGACGGTTTCCGAAATGGGCCCGTTGCTCTTGTCCCGTTTGTTCGACCTCAACGAAACCCAATCGGGGGTGCTTGAGGTCCTTTTCAAAATGGCGGACGACCAGGGACTGCTTCTTTTGGACAGCAAGGACCTTCAAGCGCTCATCGCCTGGGTCACCGACCACGCGTCGGAACTCAAGGGCGAGTACGGAAACCTTTCCACCACGACCCTCGGGACCATCCAGCGCAAATTGCTGGTCTTGGGCGAGGCGGGGGGCTCGACGTTTTTCGGGGAACCGGCCCTGCAGTTGGAACACCTCCTCCAGAACGACTTGTCCGGCAACGGCATCGTCCATATCCTGGACGCCTCGAGGATCATCAACGACCCTCGGTTGTACACGTCGTTCATGCTTTGGCTCCTCTCGGAGTTGTTCGAGGCGTTGCCGGAAGTGGGCGATCCCGAGAAGCCGAAGTTGGTGTTTTTCTTCGACGAAGCCCACCTGCTTTTCAAGGACGCTCCCAAGGTCCTGATGGAGAAGGTCGAGCAAGTGGTGCGCTTGGTGCGCTCGAAGGGCGTGGGCGTGTATTTCATCACCCAGAACCCGTTGGACATTCCCGAGACGGTTTTGGGCCAGTTGGGAAATCGCGTCCAGCACGCCCTG
>CAZSKE010000247.1:0-4357 GCA_964607325.1 uncultured bacterium
CCGCCCCTATTCTTCCGGCTCCCTGAGGGTGACGCCGGTCTTTACGGCCACGCCCTTCGTCCGTCTTTCGTGGAACCAGGCGTCCGAGGGTTCCTATGGCCTCCAGGGCTATCGATTGCTCAAAAGCGGCCCGTCCGGCGTTCCGACTCTCTGCGCCATGATGGCGGCGACTCCTTCCGTGACCGCCACCTGCGTTTACGACGACGCGCCGATCGAGAACGCCCACGGCCTTTCCTATTGGGTCGAGCCGATCGACGCCAAGGATCTGCCCGGCCCGAGGATCGTCCCCACGCCGCTCGCCTTGAGGTTGGCCCCGAATCCCCCCGCGTTGGTCTCGGCGGCCGCCGGGGAGGAGCCGGGTCGCTTGTCCGTTTCCTGGTCGCAGGCCGGAGAGGGGTTTTACGGCCCGGTCCAGGCCTATTCGGTGTTCCGGTCCGGCCCCGGCACGCCCACCCCGGTTTGCGTGGCCACCTTGGTTGCCCCGGCGAACGGCCTGTCGGACGTGGTGTCGGACTTACCGGCCGGGAGCGCGGTGTGGTACCAAGTGGCGGCTTCGGACGCGTTCTCGAACCTTTCGGATCTGTCGGCGGCGTCCAACGAGGCGGTTGTGGAGGGCGCGGCGGCCCCTCCCCGGGCTTCGAATGTCCGGGTGACCAGCGACGGGGTTTCGCTCCTCTTTTCCTGGGACGCGCATCCGGCGTCGGACGGCGTAACGCAATATCGTCTCTACGGCCCGGATTGGCCCGGCGCGGGAAACACCCCCACGCCCCAGGCGGTTTTCGTCCCCTCGCCCGGCGTGATGTCGTACGCCGAGGACACGACGAACGCTTACGAGCGAAAGGTCCATTACCTGGCGGCGGTCAATCCGGAAGGTGAAGGCTCGCCCGCCACCTTGGCCGGGATTCGGGTTCCCGATTATTCGTTGAGCGCCCAGGTGGTTTCCTCGCCGGCTCGCGCGGTTTCCGTTTCCTGGGATCTGGATCCCGTCCCGGCCGCCACAGCCGGCGCCGACGGTTACCGACTCTACCGCGCCCTGACGCCCGGCGCGGGGTTCACGCCGATCGTCGAGAACGCTTTCCCGTTCAACGACCATCTGGACACCCAGGCTCCCGCGGGGGTGACTTGCTATTACCGCGTGACCTTGAAATCGGGTGTTCTGGCGGAAAGTCCCCTTTACCCGACCCGCACCCCCGTCCCCGAGGGGTCCGTCCTCACCTGGCCCAAGGCGCCGGTGGTTTCCACGCACCGGGTCGGGACGTCGGCTGTCACGCTTTTCTGGACGCCGAACGCGGATTCCGAGAACGTCTCTCATTATCGGGTTTATCGCGATGGCACGCCCACTCCGGTGGCAACATGTGAAGTCACGCCGGGGCCTCCGTTCATCGGGCAAGAAACGCCGGGCGTGAGCGCTTTTTACTCGATCTCGGCGGTGAGCGCCTCGGGAGAAAGCGATCGCTCCATGGCGGTGACGGTTTACCCCGCGCTTTATCCTTCCGCGCCGGTTTCCCTCTACCCGGAACCCTCGAACTCGGCCATCACCCTGTCTTGGCCGACGCCCGGCGGGGACGCGGAGCCGACGGGATACCGTGTCTACCGGAGCACCGCCTCTGGCGGCGTGAAAACCCTCTTGGCGGAAATCCCACAGCCCACGCCTCAGTACGTGGACACGGGCGTGACGCATGGCCAAACGTACTATTACCAGGTGTCGGCGATAAACGCCCTGGGCGATGGGACGCTTTCTCCCGAAAAGGGCGCCTTGGCGGCCTCGGGTCCCGCGCTGTCCCTGACACCCTCGTCCTCGCGCAACACCTTGTCCTGGGCGCCGGACATCCCGGTCTCCCCCCATCAGGTGGCGGGTTATGTGGTTCATCGCGCCCAGGTTCCCGCGACCGTGTTTTCGCAAATCGGGAACATGGTTTCGGGCGCCGCCGCCAGCCAGGTTGTCGACATGTCCATCGCCTCCGGCCTGGAATACATCTACAAGGTGGCGCCTTCCACCTCCTTGGGCGTCCTGGGCGGGTTCTCGCTTCCGGTGACCCAGAAGGTTCTGCCACGGCCCGTGAGCCTGTCCGCCGTGACGGGTGACGCGATGGTTCAACTGCGGTGGGACATCCAGGGCGGGGGAGGCACCACGTACCGTGTCTGGCGGCGGTGGGGGACCCAGGACGACTCGGATTTCGTGGTCCTGGCCGAGGGCCTGACCGGGACGGATTACACCGACACGAACGTGGTGAATAAAAACGCCTACGCGTACCGGGTCGAGACGGTGTCCGCCTCGGGTCTGACGGCGATGTCCCCCGTCGTGTTCGCGTTGCCGGCCAGGCCCCCGGTGGTGGCCAACGGAAGGGTGACCGCGTCGCCCCAACAAGGCGGGGTGACCTTGTCTTGGTCGCCTCCCGCCAACAGCGGTTCAGGCGGTTTCGACGTGAAAAGCCAGTATCCCCTCGCGGGATACCGGATCTATCGATCCGTGGACGGGGGCGGCACCTACCAATTCGTGGCGGGGGTTTCGGCCGATCGCGACGGGTATTTCGACGCGGTGGACACCCTCTCCGGCAACTCGTTCACTTACCTGGTGCGGGCTTACGACGCGCCGCCGGACGAGCCCGAGACGTTCCACGAGACCCCTTATCCGCCTGTCACGGTGGAATCGTTGACGTCGGGCACGGCGCTGGACCGCAACGCCCTCAGGCCTTTCGGGGCGCCGCACGAGAGGGAAGTGAACATCCGAACCGTCGTGACCCAAGCCGGACGCGTGACCCTCAAGATCTACAGCCTCTCGGGAGCCTTCGTGAGGACGGTCGTGGACCGGGACTTCCCGGTCGGTGTCCATTGGCAAAAGTGGGATGGGACCCACCCGGATGGCCGGCGCGTGGCTTCCGGGGTGTACCTCGTGATCTCCGAGACGCCGAACAAACGGGAAGCCGTCAAAATCGCCGTGGTGAAATAAGCGTCGTCGGTGAATCGCGAATCGGGTTTTTTCCCCGGGTCCGCGCGGGATCGCGAGGCTCTCCGGGGCATTCTTGTTGTTTCCTTTGCCCTGCGATGTTTACCGCCCTGGCGGCGGTCCCAAACGCCGTCTTGCGCAAGTCCGGGGTTTGATTTATAAAGGCTCAGTCTTCCGGGCCCCGCCGGGGCCTTCCGTGATCCCAACACCAGGTGAAGCCACCCCATGAGCGACAAGCCCTTGTTCACGCGTCATCCCCGCAATCCCATCTTGACCGCCAAGATCATCCCGAACGCCGCTTGCATCATGAACAGCGCCGTCGTGCGGTTCGGAAAGGGTTACGCGGGAGTTTTCCGCGTCGAGAACACCGAACTGTCCATGGAGCTTCACCGGGGTTTCAGCCCCGATGCCTTGAACTGGAAGATCGACCCCGATCCCATTCGTTTCAGCGGCGCGGCGCCCAAGCACTTGCCTCCGGGCCGCGGCTACGACCCGCGCATCACCAAGATCGGCAACCTCTACTACGTGACCTGGTGCTATTACCCTTGCGGACAGGGACCGGCCATCGGCATCGCCCGCACCACTGATTTCAAAAAATTCGTCCAGCTGACCGAAGTGCTCCTGCCGTTCAATCGGAACGCGGTGCTGTTTCCGCGAAAGATCGGCGGCAAGTACGCCATTCTGCATCGGCCCTCCGACAACGGCCACACGCCGTTCGGCGACGTGTACTACGCCACCAGCCCCGACTTGATCCATTGGGGGGACCACAAGTTCGTGTTCGGTCCCACCAGCGGTTGGCAAGGCACCAAGGTGGGGGCGGGCCCCACGCCGATCGAGACGCGGGACGGTTGGGTGCTCCTGTATCACGGCGTCATCACCAACTGCAACGGCTACGTGTATTCCATGGGCGGCGCGATCCTCGACCTGAATCAGCCTTGGAAGGTGAAGTACCGCACCAAGCGGTACATGATGACGCCGGAGGAGCCTTACGAGCGGGTGGGGTTCGTGCCCAACGTCGTGTTCCCGACCGCCTCCCTGCTGGACGAGAAGACGGGCAGACTGGATGTCTATTACGGCTCGGCGGACACCTGCATCGGATTGGCCAGCGCCGACTTCGGCGAGGTGGTCCGGTTTATCAAGAAATACAGTTGATAAAACGTTTCAGTCGCCCTCGTCCCGTGTCGGGATCGAAAGGGAACTGGCTGAGCGCTTTTTCAGTATCCTAACGAGAACGCTTGTCAGCTGCTAAAAGCGGTTTCCGGGTCTCCGCCTCAAGATCCCTTGGAAAGGAGCTGGAATTGCATCGGCGCACGATCCTGCTCGCTGAGGACAATCCGGCCCTTTCCCTCCTCTATCAAAGCGAGCTGGGCGCGCCGGGCTACAGGGTTTTGACCTGCGACGATTGCGAGG
>CAZSKE010000248.1:0-4351 GCA_964607325.1 uncultured bacterium
AGGAACCGCCAACAATCCCCTATCGTCGCGAAAGGCTCTTTGTCCTCATTGCCATGACCGGTGACGTGGCATAGGGCGTTTTCATGCAAGATTCGTTTAAGACGTGGCATGCGTTTATTTTAGGATCTTGATTATGCCATGTATAGTGCATTATGTAGGCCTGACGCAAATGTTTCCCTCGGGATTGCCGTCCTCCGAAAGCATGCGATAAAGCCCATCGCGGGTCAACTTGGCTTTGGCGGCCACCTTCGACATGCCGCCCTGGGCCTCCACTGTTTACAATTTCCAGGAAACCACTTCCATTTCTAATCCCAGTCGGTTTCTTCGACCATGTTTAACGATGCGCCAAGGCAAGTTTCTTGTCCTTCGTCTGTACCGAAAGGCGGCACCCAAAGAACTCCAAGACTTCCTCAACCGTCTCCATGCGCGGATTGCCTTTCTCGGACAGCATCTTGTAGAGGCTCTCCCGATTCAACTTGGTGGCCGCCGCCACCTTCCCAATCCCACCCCGGGCTTCGGCCACGTTGCGGAGGGCCTTCAGGAAATACTTCTTGTCGCCCTGTTCCATGGCCGCATCCAAGTAGGCTTGCGCCTCTTTGGGCTCACGGAGGGATTTGATTAAGTCCTCATGGAAATCACGAAAAAGTTTATTTTTCATCGTCCCACCTCCTCCTGCAATCCTGCCAAAACAACCTGGCCCTTTCAATGTCCCGGTCTTGGTGGGCGCTCTTGTCCGCGCCGCAAAGCAGGACCACCACCCAACCCTCGTACTCCCCGTAGAAAACACGGTAGCCGGGACCGTATCGGATCTTCAACTCGGTCAGGCCATCTCCCAACCTGCGGAAACTCCCGATATTCCCCTCTTCCAACCTTTCCACCGCCGCATTGACCCGACCACGCGCCTTTGCATCCTTGAAACCATTCATCCAATCGTCGTAAGGCGTCCTCCCGTTCGGGGTGACGTATTTCAGGATTCGGCGTTGTTTAGGTTCCACCGACTAAATGTAGTCTGTAAACTACACATTGTCAAGCCATGCCCCCAAAACAAAAAATAGGGTGCGTATTCCGACACAAAGCGACCGATGATTCCAATCCAAAAAGACCGGTCGTTCTAATCGAAAGCGACCGACTGTTCCAATCGAAAAAGACCAAAATCGTCGGCTAGTTTTGGCGGAGTGAAGACGGCGCAGGGACGAGCCCTAAAGGCCATACCGTACCCTCGAAGGTCACAACAACCGGGAGGTATCGGATGCCAAGGGAGGGTCACTCATATTCATACGTATCAGTAACTTGTCCTGAAGGGTTTGAAAGCGCCACAACCGATCCAACCGCATCCGTGTGGAAGTAGGTGTTGGTTGTAGTGCCTTAGTTGGTGGTCATGACGCCATACGTCTTGCCGTTGGCCTGGATAAAGTCCTTCTCCTCCCCTGTCCCCACGTTTATCTCCGCCAATGGCGCAGGCCCGCCTGCGTAGACGTAGCGGATGGTGGCGGCGGAGGACTTTTTCTCCACCAAGTTGCCGTCGAAGTCGTAGATGAAGGTGGTGGGGACGGAGTCGGGGTCAACGATACGTGCGAGGCGGTTTTCCGCAACTGTTTGATCAGGCATATTGCGCCGACCCCGTGAAATCCATTGCCCTGATTATACAAAATGCCGAAAGCTTTAACTTGTTAAAGTGATCAGGTTTGAAGGTCGGCGGGTTCCCTGTCATATACATAAAGGGCGGTTAAATAGGCATATATCCGCCACAAGAATTATTAAGCGCTTTTACCGGCCAGCACCTTAATTCTCTTGGGCATCTGATCCCAAGTTCTTCCGTTCAGTTCACGGCCATTTTTCTTTTTCCAAACACCGCCCCATTGCTTAAAGAAAAACGGAACTTTCGCGGCGCTGCATTGCCTTTTAATCTGTATGACCCATTCCTTTTCCATCGGTCTTGCACCAGGGCCTGATTCGCCGCCCACGATGGCCCAATCAATGTTTTTCAAGTTCATGTTCGGCAGCGGGCCGATCAGAGGCTCCAAGGAAAGGAATTTCACGGCAGCTTTTGTTTTCCTAAGGTCGTCAATTCGATATTGGAACTTATCATTTTCCACGCTGACACCCATCCAAATATTCGGCGCCCAATCCAACTTGGACGCCATTTGGACAAGCCTATCCGATCGTTTAGTGAGTATTTGGAAGGTATGCCAATGGGCTTTACGCATTGTAGAAAATACATCCTTAATAAACTTTTCATTTACTTCCCTGTGGAATAGGTCGCTCATCGAATTCACAAATATAGTTTTTGGCTCCTTCCAAGATAGCGGGAGAGCAATCCTTTCAGGCCAAGTCTTTAGGTCGAAACCCTGCTCAAACGGATGGTTTGGGACACCCCGAAAACGTTCCGCGAATCGCTCCGCGTAACAATTCGCGCACCCCGCACTTACCTTGTGGCAACCCGTTACCGGGTTCCAGGTTGAAGTAGTCCATTCAATCGTGCTTTTCTCAGCCATGTGGCCCCGCCCCACGTTTTCGGTATTTGTTGAAGACGTATTCTACAATGGTCGAACCCGCTTGATTCATCGAAGCGAAAAAGAGGTAATAAACTATCGCGCCCTTGCTGTTACGCATTGGAACAGGTTCGGGGACATATTTAAAGCCCGCAACCTCTTTTAATCGGGCGGCGAAAGCCTTTGAAATCACATCGTTGGCATTGGGGACCTTTTCAAACAGGTCATCGAAAAGGAGTTTTTCATAAACCGCGCTCTTCCACGATTCATCGCCCCAAAACACGCTCAGCCGTTGCGCCAATTCAGGGTCAACATTGTCGGGATTATTCCACAGCACGTTGCGGTTCATGTCCATCACTGGGAAGTTGAGGAATATTTCCAGCGTCTTGAGTTCCCCGGCTTTTTTAATGACCTCCCAGTTCAAGTCCAACCCATATGGATCAAGCAAACACAAACCGCGCCTGTATTGCTTGTATAAGACATTCGGAAAGACCTTTTCGAGAAGCACCTTGTTGCAATCGCCTGAATAAACGTAAACCTCGTCAAGACCCTGCGAGACCTTTTTCAACAAATCGGCCTTATCCGCGTCCATGTCAATCAGGTAATACTTCGTGAACCTCGGTTCAATCTCCAATGCGTTTAAGGGGCTTCCCTTCACAAATTCGCCCGTTCGCTTGGAAACGTGCGCTCCTGCGCCAGCGAAAGCGTCTATATAGACATATTCCTTGATAATCTTCTGCCTGCTCATGATTTTGGAATACTCGACGGCGTAATCCTTCACGATATCCAGTTTCACTTCGGACCAATAACTTATCTCGTCAAACTTGAATTTAGTCATGGCCAACTCCTTAAATGTCGTTCTATTATCACCCATTCACAATAAACTTCTCAATTTTTCCCTAGGATGGCACCGATTGTGCGCTTCCTTCAGGTCGGGGATGCTGACCGAAAGGTAGGGGTTGAGGGCCTCCATCGAGCTGTGGCCCATCAACTCCATCAGGTGCCTGGGGTGCATCTGCTCCCCGCGCCTCTTCCCCCTCAGGCAATGGGTGGCGCAAGTGGCCCTCAGGGTATGGACCGATATGTCCTTTTCGATACCCGCCTTCTTGGCGTATTCCTTGAGCCTCAGACCCATCATGCACTTGGAAATGCGGGTTCCCTGCTGGCTGAGGAACAGGTGGTCGTCTTGCGGGTGCTTCACCAAGTGGGGCCGGATTTCTTGGATATAGCCCTTAAGGTACTTGAGGGCGATTTGGCCCACGGGAACCACCCGATCCTTGTTCCCCTTGCCAGCGTTGATCCGCAGAAGCCCCGCTTCCAGGTCTAAATCCCCGAGCCGAACGCCGATCAACTCGCTCCGCCTGATCCCGCTCGAATAGAACAACTCCAGGATGGCCCGGTCCCGGTATCCCCGGGTGGTTTCAAGGTCAGGCACGGCAAGGAGCTTCCTGGTTTCATTCTCAGTCAGGACATACCGGGGCAGCCGCTTGGGTTCAATGGCGTACTCCACCCCCTTGCCGGGGTCCTCGGGGATGGCCCCTTCTTCCGCCAAGAATTTCAAGAACTGTTTCGCCACCAACAACAGGTTGTTGCGGTATGAAACCCTGCTGAGCCGTCCATATTGGTTCACCTTCTCAAAAAGCGCGTTTTGGTATCCTCTCACCAGAGCCGGGGTGATTTGTGAAACGTCTTTTACGCCCAGGGATTCCAAATGGGCAAGGAAGAACGGCAACCGCCAACGATGGCTCTTTTGGGTCTCGATGGAATACCCAAGAACCTTCATCCGGTTGAAATACCGTTCCACCCACTCATTCATGATTTCACGGCCTCCAAGTCCGACTCGGTCCCCACAAACCGGG
>CAZSKE010000249.1:0-359 GCA_964607325.1 uncultured bacterium
CTTCCCCCGGTACCCGATGCGGGCGCTTTGCCGCCTCCACCGATGTCCGGAGATTTTTCGGCTCTCGTGCCGGAAGCGAGCTTGGCATTAGCCCCTCCTCCCGCGCTTAACGTTCCGGGTGACTCTTTGCCGGGGCTCGATCTTCCGTCGGTTCCCGCCACCGATGTGATGGCGCCTCCCTCTTTGGGCGATCTGGCAGTGGCGCCTTCCGACTTGGGACTGGAAGCGCCTCCTCCGGCTCCTGGTGGTATGGATTTCATGACGCCGCCGGGGGATTCAATGGCGTCGTTGCCGCCTCCTTCCGAACTTTCGATGGAATTACCGCCGGTTCCGGGCGGGATGGATTTGACCCCTCCCGG
>CAZSKE010000249.1:369-2372 GCA_964607325.1 uncultured bacterium
AACGAGTTGGCCTTGATGCCGTCATCGCCAGGCGTGGAATTGCCGCCGGTCCCAGGCGACTTGGCGGGTTTTCCGCCACCTCCGGGTGGCGACTTGGGCGCGTTGCCTCCGCCTCCCGGAAACATCGCGATGGAGATGCCGCCATTGGCTTCGGAGATTTTGGCGCCGCCTCCCGTGATGCCGGGGATGGATGCTCCCCCGACGCCGGATGTCGCGGGATTGCCTGGCATGGATCTCGTGGCCCCCGGGACCGGGACCGAAGCGCCGGCGCTCCCCGCCGATCTTTTCGCTCCCGCGCCCGCCGTGTCGAACGGCATGACCTTCGATTTGCCGGCGCTTCCGTCGAATGGGGCGGTTCGCGGTGATTCCCTGCAGGACGTTCCGACGCTCGGGAGCGGCAAACCAAAGGCGTGAGGCTTAAAACCTCTTCTTCCTTTCGTCACCACGACCGGGACGTCATTTCAGGGATGAATGTAAATAGGATGAATTCCAAAACGGGCTCCGGGCGACCGGGGCCCGTTTTGTTTGTTTCGCCTTGTCCTGTCAACTCGAGCAATAGCAGGATCACCCCATGCCCATCCTGACACGATCCTGTCTCGCGTCGCTGGCCCCGCCTTTTTTCATCACGGTGCTCTCGGCACAATTCATCCTGAACCTTCTTTTTTACCTCATGGAATTCTTGGACAATCTCCTGCTTCATCGGATTGGTATCGAGAACGCCTTTCGACTTCTTCTCTATTACCAACCGAGCTTCCTGGTCCTGGCCCTTCCCATCGCGTTTTTATTCGCGATCCTGACCGTGGTGGGTCGTTTGGCCTCCGATCGGGAGCTGATCGCGTTGGAATCCTGCGGGTTTTCGGGTTGGCTTTTAGCCGGGCCCCTGATCGGAGCCGGCGTGGTCGGAAGCTTATTCATGATATTTTTCATGAATCAAGTGCTTCCTTGGGGAAACACCTCGTACTTGAAACTGCATTACCGCATCCTGGCTGAACGATCCGCCATGGTCATCAAGGAAAGAGTTTTCATCAAGGATTTCCCGGGCTATGAGCTTTATGTGGAAAACAAGGATCCGGGAGGCCTCCTGAAAGGAATCCGTGTGACGCTCTTGGACGAGCAAGGACGCCCGCGGCAAGTGATTTCGGCGTCCGAGGGGCTTATCCGACGTGAACCGGGCACGTACAACGTCGTGCTGGAAATGCTAGACGGCTGGTTGCAACAGACCGGATGGACGAAAGCCGAGAGCTCCTCCCCCGACAAACTGCTCAACATGAAATTCGAGACCTGCGCCCTCGACCTCGATTTTCGGCGGCACAAGTCGGATTGGCTGGATACCAGCGGCGCCAACAATATTTCCGCGCAGAAACTCCGCGAGCGCATACACCAACGACGGGCGAAAGGCGAGGACCCGCGGGATGACGAAATCGGTTATCAAAAGAAGTTTTCCATCCCTTTCGCGACACTCGCGTTCGCCTTGATCGGCATTCCCATCGGCTTCAAGATGCGTTCGGGGTCGGTGGCGGGCCTAGTGGTGGCGGTGATTCTGGTTTTCATTTATTACATCTTCCTGATGGTGGGCGAGCCGTTGGCCTTGTCGGGTTACCTGACGCCAGCCTGGGCCATGTGGCTTCCGGATTTCGTTTTGGGGATTTTCGGCTTGGCCCTGTTGATATGGGTGATCCGAAGGCCCGCGCATTCGGTCGGCCGTGTCTGGTGGCGAAAAGCGTGAGAACCGGCCTCCGGTCGTTGGCATTCCCTTGAAACGAGGTTCGCCCCTGGACTTCTCGGTGAAAACCGGGTGGGCGTCGGCGGCCCGCGGATGACTTGCGAGTGTTTGGGTTAGAATCGTCATGGTTCGAGTCGGCCTTTGGAAAGGGAAATGATGCCCTGGCTTTTATGGATCACTCTCCTTGTCCTGGGAGCGGGAGTTCCCGCCGCCCACGCCCAGCCGGTTTTCACCCCGGACGCTTCCGTGCGCCTGGAGGCGGACCGTTTGGAATTTCACC
>CAZSKE010000249.1:2382-4351 GCA_964607325.1 uncultured bacterium
GTGGTGACTGCCGTGGGCCGCGTGCATGTTCAACAGGAAGGGGTGCATGTTTACGCCGACACGATTCGTTACGATCTCGCTTCCCAACAATTGACCGCGGAGGGTCATGTGGCCTGGCAGCAGGATGGCCAGGAGATCCAAGCGAGATCCCTGACCTACAATTTATCCACTCGGAAGGGGATCGCCGAGGAGATACGCACCACGACGCCCCCGTGGTTTTACCGGGGGAAGGAAGTGATTCTGGAACCAGGCGTGGTGCGCTTGAAAGGCGCCCGGTTCAGCACTTGCGATTATCCCCTCGATTATGAGCATTACCATTTGAAAGCCAGCTCCATCACGGTCAAACCGGGAAGGAGTTTTTCAGCCCGCAACGTCGTGTTGTATATGGGAAAAGTGCCGGTGTTCTTTCTCCCTGTTTTCGGAAAGGACCTTCGGGACCGCCGTATGCCTTTCCAGTTTGACACCGGATCCACGGAATTCCTCGGTCGCTACGGGCTTATCACGAGCAATTACTTGTTCAGCCCCGCCAATTACGGCTCGATGTACGTGGATTATTTTCAGAAGAAGGGTTTCGGTTTCGGACTGCGTCACGAGATCGAGTTGAATCCGTTCTCGGTGTTGGGGTTGTATGGATACTACCAGCGGGAGAAAGGCGTCGGGGATGATCGCTGGGAGGGCATGGCGCGGGGCCGTTGGGCGTTTTCATCACGGTTGCAGGGAAGGATCGAGGCGTTGATTCCGGGCGACGGATGGTTCAGTCAGCAATACTATCCCGCGCGTCGCGAGGCTTTGGTGTCCAGCCAAAGGCAGTTCGACGCGTCGGCCACCTGGAGCCCCAAAGGCTACACCCTCGGCGTCCTTTGGAGGCGTATGGAATCGGCTTCTTACGATCCGCTCCGGAAATTCGATTTTACGAGGACCCTCCAAGTGATGCCTCAGGTGGATCTCACCTTCTCGCCGCGCCCCTTGGTGGGTCGGGGTGGGCCGTTGGCGGATTTCAGCGCGCATCTGACGCGTCAATGGACCCAGAGCAACGATTTCTACCAGATGTTGGCGAGCGCGGAGGGGGGACTGAGCAAGACCGTGACGCCGGTGAAGGGCCAATCGCTTTATGGAAGGGCGGGATTGAGAGCTTCCTTCCAGGACAAGCCCAACCTCGGGTCGACGGAAAAGACGGGCGAGAACCGCTCCATGACGTCCCAGGCTTCCTGGACCGGCCGATGGTTCCCGTCCTTGTCCACTTCCTTGGGTTGGTATTACGACCGAAAACTGATCAAGCTTCTTCCCTCGGAAATCGCGCATCATGGGGTCAGTCAGAACCAGTTGAATGGAACGATCGAATGGAACTGGAGGTCCCGCGTGGTATCCCGGACAGCCACCACGTATAACCTTTTGACGGATGTGGACAGCGCCGGTAAAAGATTCTCGTATTTACAGCAAAACCTCACGATCATTCCATCGAGGTTTTTCGAGTCCCTGACCATGGCCAACTTCTCGATGGTGGCGCACGAACTGAAGGATGTGAGCCAGGTGCTGACACTTCGGAACTCGAAGGACATGTGGCGTTTTCGACTGGGATTCAACTATGTGGATCCGCGGGTGACGCCGCTCGGAATGGATCCAGTGATGTATCCGAAAAGCGTGAATCTGACCACGGATCTTTCCTTCGTATTTTTCACCAATTACCGGTTGTCGGTGCTGGAAACCTACGACGTGGAGTCGGCGAACGTCACGAATCGCCAAGCGAATTTGTACCGGGATCTGCACGATTGGGAGGCGCAGTTCGGTTACTCGCGATCCGAAGGATCGAATAAACAAGTGTTCTTTCGTCTCAACTTGAAGGCGTTCCCGGGACGCCCCTTGACCGTGTCGGAATCGGAGATGAAGCGGTTCACGGGCTCCAACGCGTCGGAATTGGTGGAGAGCACCGCTCGCCAGTTCCAATAATGTCAGCCTGTGGATCGCGACG
>CAZSKE010000250.1:0-4340 GCA_964607325.1 uncultured bacterium
TCCTCACCAAGCTCATGACCTACCACCCCATGCCGGTTGTTGTGGTCAGTTCGCTGGCGCCCGAAAACAGCGGGAACGCCTTGAAGGCCCTGGAACTCGGGGCGGTGGAGGTGCTGTGCAAACCGGGATCGGCGTTTTCCACACCGGACATTTCCTCGGAAATCGTACGCGCGGTGCGTTTGGCTTCCAAGGCTCGCATTAAACGGCATGATGCGGTCCAGGAACGGCAACCGGGCCCTTCCGGACCCAGGGATGTCCAGGTGGACACCTCGAGAAAGGTCATTGTTATGGGGGCCTCCACCGGCGGCACGCAGGCCCTTGAATCCGTTCTGTCCGCATTGCCTTCCGATTCGCCCGGGATCGCCGTCGTGCAGCACATGCCGCCTTATTTCACCGCGACGTTCGCGAGCCGGTTGAACGCCCTTTGCTCCCTCGAAGTGAGGGAAGCCAGGGACAAGGACCGTTTGTCCCCGGGCCTGGTCCTCATCGCGCCGGGGGGGATGCACCTCGTCCTCCAGAAGAGCGGGGCTTATTACCAGGTGGGGGTTAAGGACGGACCGCAGGTCCACCATCAACGGCCGAGCGTCGACGTCCTTTTCCAATCGGCCGCTGCGGTGGCCGGACCGAACGCGATCGGCGTGCTGATGACCGGCATGGGGTGCGACGGGGCCGTGGGACTTCTGGAGATGAGAAACCGGGGAGCGCAAACCATCGCGCAGGACGAGGAGTCCTGCGTGGTTTATGGAATGCCCGGGGAGGCCGTGAAGTTGGGCGCGGCATGCCAAGTGGCCCCGCTTTGGGAAATCCCGGGGGCGGTCCTGCGGGCCGTCGGTTCGGGGACGAAGCGGGAGAAAGGGACGAAGGAATCCGCGTGAAGACGCAACAAGGAGGCGGCCGATGGCGTACAACCTGATCATCGTAGACGATTCAGCCACCATGCGCGGCATGATCCGCAAGGTCCTGAAAATGACCCAACTTCCCCTGGGGGAGATCCTGGAAGCCGGCAACGGCCGGGAGGGACTCGCCAAAATGCGCGGCCATTGGGTGGATCTCGTCCTGGCGGATTTGAACATGCCGGACATGACGGGCCAGGAGATGATCGAGGAGATGAAGCACGACAAACTGCTCGCTTCCCTCCCGGTCGTCGTGGTGAGTTCGGAAGGCAATCAGTCCGTGGTCGATTTTCTCGCCAAGAAAGGCGTGAAGGAGTTCGTGCGAAAACCCTTCGATGCTTCCATCTTGAAGGAGATCATCGAGCGGGTGTTGAACCGGTCCTGATGGGAAGGGCCTGGACTTGAACCGGCGCGGGACAGGTTGTGCGACCGCCGCTGGGTGGGAGGGCATCATGGATGACGTTTCCGACATCAAAAAAATCGTCCTCGTCGTGGATGGGGACGCGATCCAGCGGCAGGAGATCGCGGTACGGCTGGAAATCATGGATTACGAAGTGTTGGAGGCTGGGACCGCGGAACAAGCTTTGACGCTGGCTGCCCTGCGGCGTCCCCATGTCGTCATCACCGAGTGGGAAATTTCCGGACACGCGGGCGGAGTCGAATGGCTTCGTAAGATCAAGCCTCACGCCAAAAAACTGCTGCTCTTTACGGACCACCCCCAATCGCATTCCGAGGGATCCTGGAAGGAGTGGGTGCATCTCCACCTTTCGAAGAGACAGCGAAGTGAATTGCTGAACTTCGTCCGGATGTGCCTTGAGAATCTCGGATTGCATGACGATAGCGCGAAGACGGAGTCGGCCGGTGCCGCGCGGAAGGAGCTTCAATTCCTCATCGTGGAGGATTCCCCGACGATCCGGGGGTTCATCCGACGCACGATCGGGAAGGGGTTCCCCGGATGCATCATCCGCGAGGCGGAGGAAGGCCGGCAGGCCATCTCCGAGATGTCGAAGAAAAAGGTGGACCTCATCATCACCGACCTGCAGATGCCGGGCATGGACGGTCGTGAATTCCTGAAAACGCTCGAATCGAGTCCGCTCCTGAGCAAGAAACCCATCATCATCCTTTCCTCGAACATCACGCCCGATTTGGAGGCGGAAGTCTCGGAAATCCCCTGGGTCCGCCTCCTGCCCAAGCCTTCCAGCGCCGAAGCCATTCTCGAGGAAGCGACCGATCTGCTCCATCAATCCGACAAACTGGGTTTGTTCAAGACGCGTTGAACTGTTGGTCGATGACCGGGTTTCGCCAGGCGGGGAATCCGTGAAAGGCGGTGTCGTATGAGGGGAATCCTGGTTGGAATGGCAGTGTGGATGTTCGCCGTGCCGTCGGCGTTGCCGCAGGTTTTCCTGGATCCTCTCCCGAAGCCGGAAACCAACTCCGTCCGGAAAAAGGCCTCCGTCGGAAAAACGGCATTTCCCATCCCGGAGGTGGTCCCGACGGAGGCCGTGATTCCGGTCCCGATAGGTACGGCGATCCCGGGCCAAACCGCCGTGATGACGCCCCCCATGCCAACCCCCGCAAGAACGCAGGCCGCGCCGACCGTCACGGCTCCATCCTCATCCGGAGCGTCCAGGGCGGGGAAAACGGCTGTCCGGGGCAAACGGGCCGTGGAAATCTACGGTTACATCAAGCTGGATGCATCCGTGGACAACGGCATCGACCCGGGCAATTTCGCCCGGTACGCCAAATCAGGCGTGAGGGACAGCCAATCCTGCATGACCGCGAAGGAGTCGCGCCTGGGGCTGAGTTTCCTGAGGGAGGGGAATGCCGGAAAGGTGTCGGGAAAGGTCGAAATCGATTTTTGCGGCACCGGGGGGGACGAAAACAAGGGGCTTCCCATGATGCGACATGCGTACATGGAATTATCCTCCCCAAGCCGGAAACGATCTCTCCTGGCGGGGCAATCTTCGGACGTCATTGCGCCCCTGAACCCGGCCAGCATCAATTACACGGTGTACTGGTATGCGGGCAACATTGGATACCGCCGTCCGCAAGTGCGCTTCACGCAGGCTTCGGGGTCGGGGAACACCTCCCTGACGGCCCAGGTTGCGGTCTGCCGTACGATCGGCGAATCGGCCGCATTCGTCTTGGCTTCCCCCGCGGCAGTGACCTTCGTAGACGCGTCGTCCGGCGAGGATTCGGGGTATCCCACCGTTGAAGGGCGCATCGCCCTCGCGACGGGCGCTCCATCGGGCGCGAACCTGGCCTTGGGGATTTACGCCCAGTTGGGGCAGGAGCAGTTCGATCCCTTCGGGGATTTCATGACCTCCTGCGTGGGCGGCGATTTGACATTCGTGCCCTTGCGGAAGGTCGAGATCAAATCGGAGGCGTGGAAAGGAAGGAATCTGGACGCGTTTCTGGGCGGCATTGGGCAGGGGATGAACCTGAAAAACACGAAGATCGGTGAAGCCCCCTTGAAGGAAATCCATGCCCAAGGCGGTTGGGTCGCCGTCGTTCTTGGGCCGTTTGGACGGGTGAAATGTTACGGAGGGGCCGGGGTGGACGACCCGACGGACAAGGACCTCAACGGGAAGAACCGCTCGCGGAACCAGGCCGCTTGGAGCGGTGTCTCGGTCAACGTGGAATCCGCGACGCGCGTAGCGGTCGAGTACTCGTATTTCGACACTCGCTATCTCGACGCGCCGATGGGGTTCTCTCACCGCGGGCAGGTCTCGTTGATTTACGATTTCTGACGGCCGGGTGGCCCGATGGGGGGGCACGCCGCTTCGTCGGGAAGAGTGAAGGGAACCCTTAAAACGTGAAGGAAAAGGTGGCGCCCTTACCGGGTTCCGATTCGGCCTTGATCCAGCCGCCGTGCTTTTTGACGATCCGGGCGACCGTCGAGAGGCCCACGCCGGTCCCCGGGTAGTCATTCTTGTCGTGGAACCGATGGAAAGGTTCGAAGAGATTGTCGGCGTGGGTGGCGTCGAATCCCACGCCGTTGTCGCGTATGAAAAAGACGGGTTTGCCCTCGAAGGTGGATGTGCCGAAAGTGATCATCGCCGAGACGGTTTTTTCCGTGAATTTCCAGGCGTTGCCCAGCAGGTTTTCCAACGCGATCTCGACGAGGCCGGGGTCCGCTTGGACCGTAATCCCTTCGGCGATGTCCCATCGGATCTTCCGTTTCGGATCCGTTCGTTCCAGCTTGACGGCGAGGCGGCCGACCAGTTCCGAGATGTCCAGGTGTTCGCGCTTGATCTCGGTCCGTCCTGCTATCGAGAAGTTGAGCAGATCGTCGATGATCGCCTTCATGCGGGTTGAGGTTTCGAGGAGCATTTTCGGGATATCCGATACTTCCCCCTTCGCGTTCGGGCCCATTCCGTCCTGGATGAGCTGAGAGTGTCGGAGAAGTCTTTGAAAATGCTTATGAATATGCCCTCAATAACCCTC
>CAZSKE010000251.1:0-2494 GCA_964607325.1 uncultured bacterium
GGAAGCTTACAATGCCGTTGTCAACCGAGTGTTGAGAACGACGCATTCACTCCTCCTTGAGGGGCTTTTTGGCCATGATTCTTTCGATTCGCGAGATGGCCCAAAGACTTGACGTTCACGAGCAAACGTTACGCAACTGGGAACGACAGGGTCTTCTTACGGTTTCCCGCGTGGGTCGCAACCGCACCCGTGTTTACGGCGACCTCGAGCTGTCCCTGTGCAAAAAAATACAGTGTCTTTCGCAACAGGGAATCAATCTTCGAGGAATCAAAGTTTTGTTGACGCGCGAAAAAGTGGGAAGCGCTGTTTAGCCCAGACAGGCTTTGAAGAATCCGCGGCGTTGATTCGACGCCCCGAAAAGGCAGTAAAATAAAGGGTTTCCAGAGGTTTAGCCCTTGACAGACCCTGTACTGCCGTCAATAATGACACGAATTTTTTTGGGGTGGGAAAAGCACCCAAGGGCATAGCGTTTCAAGGACGTTTTTAGCGTCCGAATAGTGTTTTTTCGCCCCAAAGGGGCTCTTGAAGGAGCCGTCATGGTCGATCCGATCTCAATGTCGGAAACCCTGCAAGTCCTGCGTAAAAGCCTGGACAGCATCTCCATACGCCATGACGCCATCGCCACCAACTTGGCCAATCTCGACACCCCGCAATTCAAACGTCTTGAAGTGACTTTCCAGGAAAAACTCCGCGCGGCCGTGGACAAGGCCCATGAAGTTTCACCCTTGGTCCGGACTCATCCAAAACACTACCCCATGACGTCTTCCGTGGATCTCATGAGCTTCCAGCCCGATGTGCGCACGGTCACGGAAACAACCGGTCGTAACGACGGGAACAATGTGGATCTCGATCTTGAATCCGCGAAACTGGCCGAGAACACGGCCCTCTATAACAGCGTGGCTGACGTGACGTCCCGCTACCTGACCGGCCTGCGCCGAGCCATCACCGGAGGGACACAGTAACCCATGGCCACTCCCGGACTTTTCGCCCCATTCGCCATCAGCGCTTCCGCCTTGACCGCGGAACGCCTTCGCATGGATGTCATCTCGAACAACATCGCGAACGCCAACACGACCCGCACCCAGGAGGGTGGGCCCTATCAACGCATGAGGACCGTGTTCGCCCCCCGTTACGACGCGAGCCGGGAGTTCGCCCCCCTCTTGTCCACCATGACCAAAGAGGGCGTTCCCTTGGGCGTCCGGGTGACCAGCATTCAAAAAGACCCCGCGCCTCCTCGGATGGTGTTCGACCCCAGTCATCCCGACGCGAATCCTGAGGGTTACGTGGCCTATCCCAATGTGAACGTCGTGAACGAGATGGTGGACATGATTTCCGCCAGTCGGGCTTACGAAGCCAATGTCACCGCCTTGAACGCGGCCAAGTCCATGGTCCTGAAGGCCCTGGACATTGGTCGTATCTGATCCTGAGGGAGATAAGCGTGCAGATCCCGCCGATCCAATTGCCCATCGCTCCCATCCAAACGGGATTCAGCCCGATGGCGCCGGTATTTCAAAACCAGGCCCAGGAAGCGGCTTCGGCGTCTTTCAAGGATTTGCTGACGAAGGCCGCGGGGGAATTGAACCAGAGCCAAATCAACGGCTCGCAGGCCGCCCAGGATTTGGCGATGGGGCGCGCGGATAATCTGCATGACGTGATGCTTTCCATGGAACAAGCCGGGTTGGCGCTTCAGTACGCCATCCAGGTTCGCAACAAGCTTCTGGAGTCTTACCAAGAGATCGTACGGATGCAGATCTAGTCGGTCCGTACCGCGGGTTCAGGGAAGCGGAAGATTCGAGAGCCGAGTTGGGTTGAGAAACATCAAACCACAGCGAGGATGACGCGTCCGTGAACACGTTCCTTCAGCAGCTGGGTCAACAGGTCAAGGAAATATGGGCCCGCTTGAACCGTCTTCAGCGGATTTTGCTGATTACCGTCCCTGCGGTTATTCTGGCGGTCCTGCTGGGTTTCGTCCTGTGGTCGACCCGGCCGGGATTTGACGTCCTTTACTCGAACCTCACGCAGAAGGACGCCGCCGAGGTGGTCACCGAACTCCGCAAGTCCACGGTGGAGTACAAGATTTCGGAGACCGGCGAGCGCGTGGCGATCCTGGTGCCCTCCGAGAAACGCGATGACGCCCGTTTGAGCCTGGCCGCCCTGGGGTTGCCGCGAGGCGGGGGCGTCGGCTTCGAACTTTTCGACACGACGAAATTCGGCATGACGGATTTCACCCAGAAGGTGAATTACCGTCGGGCGCTTGAAGGCGAACTGCAGAGGACCATTCGAAGCCTCAGCGAGGTGGAGGACGCCCGAGTCCACATCGTGATGCCCGAGCCGGAGCTTTTCACCGATCGCGAAAAACCCACCACGGCTTCCGTTGTTCTCACCCTCAAATCAAGCGATAACCAGATTAAACGTGAGCAAGTCCGCGGCATCGTTCATATGGTGGCCTCCGGCGTCGAGGGGTTGAAACCGGAAAACGTCAACGTGGTGGACA
>CAZSKE010000251.1:2504-4327 GCA_964607325.1 uncultured bacterium
CCCTGTTCGGTGTTGTTATCCCGCTGTTCCGCCTTTATTTCGGAGGAACAGCGGGATAACAACACCGAACAGGGCGGATCGATCCTGACCCAGCAGGCCAAGCTCACCTTGCATCAACTCGAGGTTCAACGCAATTTCGAGAAGGATATCGAGCGCAAGGTCGCCCAGATGCTGGCGAAGGTTTTGGGCACCACTCGCACGGCGGTTTCGGTTTCCGCTGAGTTGAATTTCGACAAAACGGAGACGGAATCCGAGGTCTTCGAGCCGGTCGTGGACGGCCAGGGCATCGTGCGTTCGGCCCAAACCAAGAAAGAACAATATGTCGGGGATACCGGCATGCCGGCCACCTTGGTGGGAGGCGTTCCGGGGACCGACTCCAATATCCCGGGTTACCAGGCGGTGAACGGCGGGAACGCCCAGTTCTCGCGTGAGGAAGCCACCACCAATTTCGAGGTGAACCGAACGGTGAAGCGCAGTCAGACGGCTCCCGGCGGCCCGAAGCGAGTTTCCGTTTCCGTGTTCGTGGACGGTCTCCAGCCACAACAAGTCACCTCCATCAAAACCGCGGTGGTGGCGGCTGCGGGCCTTGACTTGAACCGTGGAGATCAGGTCGCGGTGGAGAACATGCCGTTCGATAACACCGCCGCCCTGGCCAGCCTGAAGGAGAGCAATATGCAGAACCAGCAAGCCTTCTACCTGACGCTCGCCAAGCTCGGGCTGCTCCTGCTGGTGGCCGTCGGCATCCTGCTTTTCTTGCGATCGGTCCTCAAACCCAAGAAAACCCGGGAATATATCCAGACGCCTGAGGATATCGAGATTCCCGAAGAGCGACCCATTGTTCCGCAGGTGGAAGACCTCATCACTCCCGAGATGACCGCTGAAGAACTGGCCCGTATGGAATCCGCCCGCGAAGCGAAGAAGCGGGAAGCCATGCGGAAGGAAGTGTTCGACCTCGCCAATAAGAACCCCGAGAACGTGGCCAAAATCATCAAGAAATGGCTGTCGGAGGAATAGTCGATGGCCCAACCAGCACAAAAAGCCAAGCTGACGGGCGAGCAAAAAGCCGCCGCCCTCCTCATCACGTTGGGGCCCGATCTCGCCGCCCGGGTTTACCAACACCTGAAGGAGGAAACGGTCGAGCAAATTACGCTCGAGATCGCCAACCTGCGTAAGATCACCCCCGACGAGAAGGACGCTGTTCTCGAGGAGGTCATCAACATCGCCACGGCCCAGGAATACATCTCCCAGGGTGGTGTCGAATACGCGCACGAAATCCTTGAAAAGGCCCTTGGCCCCAACAAGGCCATGGAAATCATCAATCGCCTGCAGGGGTCCCTGCAGATGACGCCTTTCGACTACATCAAGCGCACTGATCCCCAACAGTTGATGAACTTCATCCAGTCGGAGCATCCGCAAACCATCGCGCTCATCTTGGCCCACTTGCCGCCAGAACACGCGGCGACCATTTTGGGCTCGTTGGCGGGCGAGATTCAGGTGGATGTGGCCACCCGTATCGCCATCTTGGATCGCGCCGCCCCCGACGTGGTGATGGAAATCGAGCGCGTTTTGGAGCGCCGTATTTCCTCCATCTTCACGCAGGAATTCACCGCCGCCGGCGGGGTGCGAGCCTTGGCCGAGGTCCTCAATCGCGCGGATCGCTCGACCGAGAAGGCCATCATGGAGAAGCTCGAGGGCAATGATCTCAGGCACGAGATCTCCGCCATTGGCGCCATCGAGGCGGGACGCGCGGTCTCGATCGCACGCCAGATCCTGCGCGCGCTGGACGCCGCCCACGCCCGGGGCATCATCCACCGCGACCTCAA
>CAZSKE010000252.1:0-4305 GCA_964607325.1 uncultured bacterium
ATTTGGGACGCGACATAGGGCATGGAACCGCTTCCCCTTCCGCAATACCAACCCAGGAAGAGCAGAAGCGCAAGGGCCGCGAACAACCCGATCATGACCCACGGGTTTCCGCCGGAAGCCGTCCCGGGCGGGACGGGTTCGGGGTAGCCAGTGGCGCGGTAGGCCTCCTCGGCCAAGCGCGCGAACCGGTCGGCGGCCTCCGGGGAGGACTCCAACGCCCGTCCCAGCCGGTCCTTTTCGGATTCGGAAAGTTCACGCCGGAAAAAATCACCGACAAGGTCTTCCATCAATCGTTCCCTCGGAGGATCTTCCTCAAACCCTCCCGGCATCGGTACAGCCTCGACATCACGGTCCCCATGGGGATCGAAAGGGCGCGGCTGATGGCCGCGTAACTCTCGCCCCCCAGGTCCCTCATCTCGATCAGTTTCCGGCAGGCGTCCCCCAGCTTTCCCAACCCTTCATGAAGCGCCCGCTGGTCTTCCGACTTTTCCATTTCCACCGCGACGCCTTCGCCCGCCTTGGGGCGGAGGTACGATTCCATCTCCTCCTCCTGCGCGAGCAACATCCGGTCTTTCTGGCGCCAGCGGTTGTAGCACTCGTTCACGCAGATGCGTCGTAGCCAAGCCCCCAGGCTTCCGCTCCCCCGGTATTCGAACTTGGCCGCGTTCCGGAACGCGGAAAGGAAGGCTTCCTGGACCGCGTCCTCCGCCTCGGGATCGGCGTGGCCCAGAATGTGGACGCCGGTCTTGTACAGGTCGGCGTAGTGGGTCTTGTAGGCGGTTTCCTGGGCGCCGGGTTCCCCCCGGGCCAGGGCTTCCGCCAGGCGGCGTTCATCCACGTGTTCTTCCTTCAAGACAAACGTTTCCCAGGCATGATTTATTCCACAGATTCCAGAATGATTGCTTTCTCTAGACGGCCCAAAGGGGGTTCTTTTAATGGAAAAAGCCCGCGAAACAAGAGACAACCACCTGCGATTGACGATCCGTCACTGACTTTGAACCACAGAGGTATCCCCATAGGAATTCTGCGGGCGAAAACACTCTTGTTCATAACAACCTTGCCGCTGATAACTTCAGAGGAACAACGGTAAAAGAATAATTCCGTTATTCAAAACCATGCCCGCATTATCGGCGTTCATTCTCTTTCATCGTCGGCCGACTTTGGCCGTGGACTTTTTGACGCGCCGCCCGGCCATGGAAGCCTAAGGACCAGGGATTCCTCGACCTGCCTTTGCGGCACCTTCCAATATCGATATTGAAGATCCGCGTTCTCCCCGGGGGAAACTCGGCGGAAGCCGTGCTTTTCGTAAAACCGCACCGCCCAGGAGGCGGCGGACCAAGTGCCCACCATGACGGGTGGTTTGGCGGACAAGAGAAGATGCCGGAGAAGCTCCCCGCCGATCCCCCTTCCCCGCTCGGCGGTCCTCACGTAGGCGTGGCGGATCAAGGTGACGTCCTCCAGGGGCTGGATGCCCATGACGCCCTGGAGGCGCCCGTTCTCCTCATAACCCGAGAAGTGAATCCCTTTTTGAATATCCATGGCCAACTCCACCGAATCCATGTAGGGCACCTGCCAACGGTCGGCGGGGATGACACCTCGATACGCGTCGGCGGAGTCGTTGATGATTTCGAGGATCTCGAGGAATTCTTCGGTCGTACAGGGACGGATCATTCGGCCCTCGGAAGCTGGCTGAAATGGAATTATATACCCAAAGGATCCGGTCCGCCGTCGGTTGTCGGCGGTCCGCTTTGACGCCCCATCAACCCTCCGGGTCCGGACGACGGATTTTCGGCCAACCGAGTGGCGCCGACGCGCTTTCGGCCACCTCTTTGGCGTGGGCCACCTCTTTCGGGTCCCCCAACAACAACAAGACGTCGTGGTCCTGAAGAATGATCTCGGGAAGATTCGTCGTGTAACGCACGCCGTCACGTTCCAATCCCACCACGCTGGCCCCGGTCTGATCCCGGAACGATAATTCCCGCAATGTTTTTCCCGCTAGAAAAGACCCCTCGGCTAGAACCGCCGTGTCCAAGTGAAACCCTTCCCCGCCGATCTCCATCTGAGGGTGCGGCTTCGTGCAACACTCGCGCAGGTAGCTGGCGGCCGACTCCAAGTGTTCTTTCTCGCCCAACAACACCAGGACGTCGGAAGGAAGCAGTTGGAACGACGGCGCCGGATTGGCGACGCAAGCCTCGCCGCGATAAACGGCGATCACCGAAGCCCCCGTTTTTTTTCGCACGCGAAGATCCGCCAGGGTCTGGTGGACCGCGCAAAAGGTGGGGGGAAGCATGAAGTCGGTCAACGAGGCGTCCCAGGGGTAACGCTCCTTCATGAGCCGCTGGACCGCGCCGCCCGAGGTTTCGGCCATTCCGTAGGAATCCACGATGTTCTTCACCAGGAAATCGAACCGCGTGTCCACGCGCGAGAGCGTTTTTTTCAGGATTCCCCACCTCGACAAGATCACGCCCAAGCCGACCAGCAGAAGGGTCGTGGTCGACACGAACGGCGAAGCGAACGCCAGGAAAAGAACGCCGATCACGGAAGCGGACACGAACTGCGCGAGCGAAACGAGGACTTGGCCTTTCGGATCCATCTTTTCCCCGCTGGCTTTCAGGACGTGCCGAAAGATCCGGCGGAGCGTGCCAAGCGAAAGAAGAAAGAGGGAGAAGTACACGAGGCCGAACATGATTTCGTGGAGGAATTTCGCGTCGCCGGGCAGGAAAACCTGCGTGATACCCCTTTCGTTCAGGGTCGCGTGGATCGCGTGGTTGGCGTAAACCGCGCCCACCATCAGAAGTATGAGGATCGCCGCGCGGCCCACCAGCGGATAAAGCGCCGACGGCACCTTCACATGGCGCATGGGCCAGCTGATCGCGCTCACCCAGCTTTGATACCGGGACAACAAGGTCCGCCAGGAACCCGGAAGCGAGGATTCGACGCGATCGGCCCAAACGTCGCCCCGGCGGACAAAATACGGGGTCACCACCGTCAAGAGCGTGGAGACGGCCACCGCCATCGAGAAGAACGAGGTCGGAATCGCCCCCGCCACGATGCCGAGATTCGCGATCACGAAAGACAGCTCCCCGATGGCCGTCAGGGAAAGTCCAGCGTGAAGGGACGTCCGCAGGTTGTACCCGGCGAGAATCGCGCCGAAACAGCCCGCGAAAGAGCGGCCGAAGAGGGCCGTGAACAACCCGGCAGGAATCAGCCACAAGCCGGTCGAATCGGTCGGAAGTTGAAATTGAAGCCCGACGGTCACGAAAAACACCATCAAAAACAGGTCTCGAACCGAGGAAAGGTTTTTCTCGATCTTCTCGGCGATGCCCGATTCCGCGATGATGGCGCCGGCCAGGAAAGAACCCAACGCCGTGGAAATCCCGAAGAAAGTGGCGAGCGAGGCGACTCCGAAGCAAATGCCGATGCAGGCGAGGGAGAGGGTCTCCCCCGTGCCTACCCGGTCCACCCATTTCAGGAAACGGGGAACGACCCATAATCCTATCCCCGCGGCTCCCGCGGTGAAGGCGACGACCTTGAAAAGGGCCGCCAGGACGTGTTCCATGCCGAAAGCGCCCGTCGTGGCGATTCCCGACAGGAAAACCAGGATCCCGATGGCCGCCAGGTCCTCGACCAAGGTCATGCCGACGATGACCGACGCGAAGTCCTCATTCATCCGGCCTTCGTCATGGAGGGATTTCGCGATGATGGTGGTGGAGGCGGTGCAAAACAACGCCCCGAAAAAAACGCTCTCAGAAACCTTGTATCCCATCCATTGCGCCACAACGAAACCCAGCCAGGTGACCAAGGACACTTCCAGGACGCCGGCGAGCGCGACTCCCGCGCCGAGTTGCTTGAGTTTCTTGAAATTGAAATGAAGCCCGATGAAAAACATGATGAAAATGACGCCGAGCTCGGCGAGGAGATGGATGTTTTCCAGGTGATGGACATTGGGGAACAAAGGAACGCGCGCGTTAAGCAGAAGCCCCGCGAGCAGATATCCCAATACCAGCGGCTGTTTCAGGCGCTGGAAGACCACGGCGGCAAGAGCGCCAAGGCCGATGACCCACGCGAGGTCCACGAGGAAAGATGGGGTACCCATGGGCGGATTTTAACAGGATGAGTCGCGGATTTGTTATCCGTCCGCCTGGCAGGGCGCTGAAAAAGGTCGGGCCCTGCCTTCGGCCCTTCGATAAACTCAGTCGCCACGGACACAGATACTTTTTAACTGGGATGCAGGGGATTCAGGGGATAAGGAAAAAGCTGTGCCTGAGAAGAGCATCTTCGATGCCCTTTTGAATGACCCACTCC
>CAZSKE010000253.1:0-856 GCA_964607325.1 uncultured bacterium
ACCGGGAAAAGGGCATCGTCCGGAGCGAGACGGGAGAACTGACCCTGCGCACCCAGGAGCGATTTTTCGAGGTGGACACGCCGCGTTGCCAGGGCGCCTTGGGGGCCTGGGACGGGCGGAAGGTCGATTTCGGGGCGTTTTCCGCGGAGATCAAGAACCCCTGGGCCTCTGTCTTCATGATTTCCAAGGACGCGGTGCCCCTCGAATCGGTGACCCGCGCCTATCTGGTGGTGACCACCTCCGTCAAGATGACGGGTCAGGCATACCAGCCCGATCGTGGCGCCCTGAAGAGTCCGGGAATCCCGCCGGTCCTGGCTCAGGTGGCGGAGGGCACGGTGGTGCTGAAACGACCCTTGCCCGCGACGAAGGTGGCCGTGCGGCCGCTTTCCACCGGAGGTGTTCCTGGCAAGCCACTGAAGCTTCAAGTGGTGCCGGGCGGAGTCGCCGTGCCGCTCACGAACGGACGGTCCTTCGTTTACGAAGTGACCTACCAGTGACTGGAGCCGCGTTCACGGCCGATCCCGCCCTCCGGGATCACAAGGCCGCTTGGGGCTGGGCGCTTGGCGCCGGGTTATTCTTCCTCAACGCGCTGATGGTCTCTCCTTATCTGGGTTGGCAGGATTCGGGCGAGTTCCTGGCCGCCACCACCACGATGGGTATTTCCCACCCCGGGGGTCAACCTCTTTACCATCTGCTGGGTAAGTGGTTCTTATGGCTTCCGTTCGGGTCTCCCGCCTGGCGGTTGGGCCTGATGTCGGCTCTCGCCGCTTCCGGGGCGTCCGTGTTTCTCTTTCTCCTCATGCGGCGTTTGACCCGTCTTCCGGACGCCTGGTTGGCGCTGTTGACGGCCGCCTGG
>CAZSKE010000253.1:876-4288 GCA_964607325.1 uncultured bacterium
TCAGTCTCCCGTGGTGGACCCAGGCCTCCACGGTGGAAACCTACGCGCTGGGGCTTTTTCAAGTTTTCTTCGCCCTCTGGGCTTTGACCCAACCCGACTCCCGAAGGTGGCCCCTCTTCGGCTTGGCGCTCGGTTTGGCGGTGGTGTATCGGCCCACTTATTTTTTGGGGTTCATCGCCCTGCCGTTGCTTTTCCTTGAAACACCGAGGGAAAACCGGCTTCGCGGCCTGTTGTTTTTTTTCCTGGCCTTTTTCATCGCCTCGAGGCTTCCATGGTATTTGGCGATCCGCTCGGCGGCGAATCCGCCCGTCGAATTCACGCGCTTGTCCGGGCCCCTGGAACTTGTCCGGTACGTGATGGGCCTGGACTACGCCCATCACCTGGGGGCGCAAGGCGGCCCGGGTTTCAAGGCCCTGGTGATGCAGTACCTGCGGTTGGAAGCCGTGGAGACCACTCCGGTGGGAATCGGTCTCGCGACCTTAGGGTTGGTGCCGCTGGTCCGGGACTGGAAAAAAATGCCGCTCTTCCTGTGGGCGGCTCTTTTCTGGGCGGTCGTGGAATTCCTCCTGGTCATGACGGTGCCTTATCCGCGGATCGAAAGCCACCAGGTGCTCTGGCCTTTCGCGTTCGACGCGCTTTTGGCGGCCCTGGGATTGTCCTGGCTGGTTTCGATCCCCGTCGGAGGCGACGCTTGGAAGCGGTGGACCGGCCTTCTGCTGGGTTTGTGGGTGTTTTTCCAGTGCGCCAACGCGGGGACGCTTCTTTTCAAGCGCTCGGACCGTTCCGCCGAGGACTTCGGCCGATGCGTCCTGGGCGTTCTGGAGCCCAACGCCGTTTATTTTCCCTCCGAGGACAACGATTATTTCCCGATCCTGGGAGTTCAACAGGGGTATGGGGTCCGACGGGATGTGTGGGTGGCCCAGCCGGGAGACCTGACGCTCAAAGGGGAGGGGCGCCTGCTCAAAGCCATTCGGGAAGGCGCTCCCGTGTACGTCTCCAAGCTCTCGCCCGGTCTCCCGAAGGAGTGGGTCCTGATCCCCGTGGGGCCGCTTTGGAAGATCGCCCGCGAGCCCGCGTGGTCGCCCCCGCTGGCCCAGAAGTATTCCCGGCAAACCGATTGGGAAGGCGTTCGCCTCGGGGGTTTTTCCGTTTCGGGGAGCGTGAGAGCGGGCGCTCCATTGGATTTGACCTATCACTTTGAACGAATCGCGGGACGAGCGCCTTCCAGCCCCCTCCAAGTCGTTGTCTTGTTCGTGGATCAGGACAACCAGTACCACGAGATGGACGGGGGGCCTTGGCTCCACGACATCCATGATTTCCTGAACGGTTGGCTACCCCCTTCCGGGATGAAGGCGGGCAAAAAGTATGTTTACAAGCGGACGGTGTTCATTCCCCCGGATTTCCCTCCAGGGGATTACCGGGTGCTGATCGGCCTTCAAAAACCCGCCCCGCCCCAACAGGGAAGCCTGAAGGCGGGAGGGGAGTTCTACGGATCGGGCGCTTGGCAGGCCACCTGGCGTTATGGCGGCCGAGGGGGTTGGGACGCCACGCAGAAAATCGCGACTTCGAAAGACCCGAGTGGTGAAAACCGTTTCCTGCCCATCCGGACGAGCCGGAAGCCCGTTCACGAGGGGACTTTCGCCGAAGCGGACGTTTTTCGGGTTTATTGATATCGGGTTTCGAGGGGGTTCGGAAGGTTTCGCGCGCGGGGCGCAAAAACGCCCTTTCAGATCAGCCGATCGAGTGTCTCAGCACCGACATTCGCTCCAGGCCGAGATTCTTCATGTCCTTTTGCAGGGAAGGCGGGATCTGACCGGGCCGCGCGAGTTTGAAACCCGACGGTAAAAAATACCCTTCCGAATCGGCCGCCACCCACACCCCCCCTTTGGCGATTTGCGATACTTCGGGGCCCAGGCTGTCCAGGAAGGCTTCTTCCTGCAGGCGATCGATGGCGGTTTCGAGGATGGCGTGGCCGATGCCGCGTCCCCGGAACATGGGGTGCACGTTCAAACCGATGAGTTCCAACCCGTCGGGCCGTATCTTGACGCCCACCGCGCCGCCATAAAGACCGTGGACTTCCGCCGCCCACCAATGATGGTCCAGGACTTTTCCCACCCGCGGATCCTTGCCCGCGGAGGAGATTTCGATCTTGATGAGGTCCTTCTTGTTGGCCTCGCGGATCGTCAAAGGATGCTCCAAAGCCCACAAATAGGTTTCTGTCAGCCTCGCCCGGTAGATCAAGCCTCCGACTCCCGTTTCCCGGAGTTTCAGGCACATTTCCTCCAATTGTCTCTGAATGAACCAACGCGTATTCCGAGTCGCGCGGGGATCGACGTCTCCGGGCCGTTCATCGCGCGTTTCCGCTGAAAAGCAAAGGGATTCCCAATGGGCGAGTTCGCCGTTGTGGGTGATGTCGAGCGTGAGATGGAGGATGAAACGTTGAAGGTCCACCTCCAAGTCGGTCTCTTCCTTGATTTCTCGAAGAACGCTCGCCTCGAAGGATTCACCGAGATGGACGCTCCCCGAGGGGGAATGGAAAACGCCCGGCGGATAGGAATGCTTGTTTAGAATCGCGAAACGCCCTCCGGCGTCCCGGATAAACAAGGTGACATCCTGGGAGCGGCCTTGGGCGGTGGACTTCTCCACCTGAAACCAGCCTTTTTCGTCGAATTCCTGGGACATCCAGACGTGATAGGGCCGGCCCCAACGGGCCCTCAGAGTGGATAGTTGCGCGTTGATGAACATAGGGGTTATCCTCTTCCGCGGCATTTTACCCAAAGATTGCCCCATGTGGCACGCGTAGACTCGCGGCTTTTCGATCGAAAAACGCGGAAAGCCCGGGCGAGGTGGGGGCTCGGGAGTGCAACTCCGTCCGCTTTTCCCTCGTCCTTGATTCTGGCAGGATGTTGAAAAAGTCCCCTGCCCTTCAACTGGCTCAAGGTCTTCGGACCATCCCGCGGAGAAGGAACAAGCCATGATTCGGATCTTTTTTTGCTTCGTGATATTTTGCCTCGCGGCGTTTCCCGCGAGCGCCGGCACGGTGGCCGCGGCCCGTTTCGCGGGCCCGGGCGCCTCTTTGGGGGGCGCTTCCAACATCCAGATGGAAATCCAAGACGGCAAGCTTCGATTGGATATCCAACAATCCCCCATGAATGTGACTTTTCTTTACGATCGGTCGTCGGGAGTTTTGACCGTGCTGGACCATTACGTGAGGGCGTACGAGGAATTCGGCTCCACCAAACGCCTTTTTCTTTCCAAGACACTCGGCATGGCGCTCAAGCTGTACGAGATGCGTCTTTCCAGCCTTCCGCCCGAAATGAAAAACGACTGGGGTCGCTTACGCCTCGCGATCGGCACGGTGTTCGACGTCTCCTTTAAACGAGTGGCGTCGGGTGTCAAGGCCGCGGGAATC